>CAWUOF010000273.1:0-6125 GCA_963923765.1 uncultured bacterium
ATTTTAGTTACAAATTTCAGTTAAAATATAATTTAACTATAAATCCAGTTTTTTGTGTTAATTCTATTTAAAATTAATGCAAATACTAGCAATTTATGGTATGCAAATCTTATAAACTTTCATTTTTAATCTGATTATGCTTTATCAACAAGAAAAACAAGTCGCAATTACAGCCGCATTAGCAGCAGCAAAATTATGTGAGAAAGTCCGCCAAGACATTCCCCAGGCTATAGAAAAAAGCGACAAAAGCCCAGTAACAGTGGCAGACTTAGGTTCTCAGGCATTAATTTGTCAAGCTTTAATGGCTGCTTTTCCCGAAGATGCGATCGTGGCTGAAGAAGATGCCGCCCAACTACGGGAAAATTCAATGGCAGAACAATTGACAAAAGTTACAAATTATGTTAAAGAAATTAACCCCGATGCAACAGCAGAAAAAGTGCTGGAATGGATCGATCGAGGTAATGGCAAGGTCAGCCCCCGCTATTGGACTTTAGACCCCATCGACGGGACCAAAGGCTTTTTACGTCAAGACCAATATGCCGTAGCTTTAGCCCTGGTAGAAGCAGGAGAAGTAAAAGTCGGAGTTTTAGCTTGTCCCGCACTAGAAATAGATGGGGAAACAGGCTATTTATTTACAGCAGTTAGGGGACAGGGGGCGACAATGATGCCCCTAGCAGGGGGTGAGGTGCGATCGATTCATGTTGTCAGTCCTGATAATATTAATAATATTCGCTTTGTAGAAAGTGTAGAAGCTGCTCACGGCGATCAATCTCGACAGGAATTAGTCGCAAAAACTGTTGGTATTTCTGCACCTTCTATTCGCATGGATAGCCAAGCTAAATATGCTGCGGTAGCCTGCGGAATGGCAGCACTTTATTTGCGTTTACCTTCGCCAAAATATCCTAATTACCGCGAAAATATTTGGGACCATGCTGCCGGCACAATTGTAGTAGAAGAAGCCGGCGGTCGCGTTACAGATATGTATGGTATTCCCCTAAATTTTTCTAAAGGTAATAAAATGATTGATAATCAAGGAGTAATTGTTAGTAATGGTATTATTCACGAACAAGTTTTAGAAGTTTTTCGCGAACAATTACCCTAAAAAGGGTTGATAATATTTGGCGATCGTCAGGAAAGCAAAAGATATTGCAATAAAAAAAATTACCTATGATCGCCCTTGTTTTGATTTATTCATAGCAAGCGATCGGGCTTTATAATAATTAAATTTCTAATAAATCTTCACAATCTTTAAATATTTGTAAAACTTTTCTTTAAATAAATTTAAATTTTTCATGTTTTATTATATTCATAGTGGTAAAAATAATAAAAAGAGTTGTAATTTTAAACTTTTTTGAGGATTTTTCCGAACATCTATTTTATTTTTGTGCCTATATTTGATTATGTCATCAAATTATGATATTTTAGAAGCTGGTATAGCGGCAGCGAAACAAAAACGCTACTCAGAAGCTATTAAATTACTAGAAGCTTTTTGTCACAATTCTATTGATACCAACACTAAAAATTATCTGCAAGCAAAAATGTGGCTGGTAAAAGCGTATCAAGCTACAGGAGATTTAGAAGAAGCGATCGCCCTTTGTCAACAAATGACTAATAATCAAAATCCAGAAGTAGCAAGCTGGGCAAAAAAAATACTACCTGCTTTATCTTCTAGCAAGAATAAAGAATCAAATTCAGATAAATTAACCAAATTATTTGCCTCTGGATGTGAATTATTTCGCCATAAACAATATGCAGAAGCTATTCAATTATTAGAAATTTTCTTAGAATTATCTACTGATAAAAACTCCCTAGAATATAATCAAGCCAAAACCTTATTATTAAAAGCTCATCAACATAAATAATAATAGGAAATTTTTAGTAACTAGATATCTCTAATAACTCAAATTACCATCAATTTTTATAGAAAAATCGTCTATTTTTCCCTATATTTCCAATTCCCAATACCATAAGTTCAATTTCCAATGTCATTGCATATATTCTATGAAGCGCTAAAGCGCAACAACGGTGATTTACTTTCTAAAATATACCCCCACAAAAATTACTTATTCTTTGCCAAACAATATCTACTAAATTAACATTATCTGCATCAAACCATTCTATTTCCGAATAGGCGCGAAACCAAGTACGTTGGCGTTTAGCAAATTGGCGAGTATGTAATATCGTTAAATCTTTAGCTGTATTTAAAGATATTTTTCCCTGCAAATATTGATTAATTTCTTGATAACCGAGAGTATTTAATAACGGTAAATCATTACCATATTTTTTAGCTAAATTTTCTACTTCATTAACTAAACCTAATTCCATCATTTCCCCAGTACGTTGGGCAATACGCCGGGTTAAATTATCAGGAGTATTACAATCTAAACCTATTTGTAAAATAGGATAAGGGGGAGGATTTTCTCCTTGTTGTTGGGAAATTGGCTGACCTGTGACATAAAATACTTCTAAAGCCCGTAAAGTTCGCACAGAATCATTAGGGTGGATTTTTTGGGCAGCGATCGCATCAACTTGTTGCAAAAAAGCATAACATTGAATTTGACCAAGGGCAGTAAGTTGCGATCGCAATTCTGGCTGAGGTGCCACTCTAGGAATTTTCATACCTTGGACAATGGCTTTAATATATAAACCAGTACCTCCAACTAACAAAGGTAAACTGTGAGTAGCTATCAAAGCTTGCGTTTGTGCCTGATAATCTGCTACTGTCATAGTTTCAGTAGGATTGCAGATATCAATGAGATAATGGGGTACAAGTAGGCGATCGCCCTGGGAAGGTTTAGCTGTACCGATATCAAATTCGCGGTAAACTTGACGAGAATCAGCACTAAGAATTACAGAACCGAGACGTTGCGCCAAAGCCAGTGCTAAACCAGATTTACCCGTTGCCGTAGGGCCACAAATTACTATCAACATTAAATTATTATCAACATTGAGAAAGTCAATTACAAAACATAAATATCAACAGTTCCTCTTTTATCCTAACTTGGTCTAGCCTTGAGACTGTTGATTGTTAGGTGCATCCCATAGAAAAAATGCTTGGGAAATTGCCCTAAAGTCGCCTATAACCCTTTTGTGTTAGAATTTTGATTAGTTTTGATTTTCAGAAGTCCAAAAGGGCTTCAGGGCCATTATTGGAGCAATTTATCCATGACCAGTAGTTACAGCGCAGACCAAATTCAAGTTCTCGAAGGTCTCGAAGCAGTCCGGAAACGACCAGGGATGTACATCGGTACAACAGGACCGAGAGGACTCCACCATTTAGTATATGAGGTTGTGGACAACTCGATCGATGAGGCATTAGCTGGCTATTGTACCCATATTGAGGTTGATATTAATCCCGATGGATCTGTTACCGTAACTGACGACGGGCGGGGCATTCCTACAGATATCCATTCTAAAACAGGTAAATCAGCACTAGAAACTGTAATGACGGTACTCCACGCCGGCGGTAAGTTTGGTGGCGGTGGCTATAAGGTATCTGGAGGACTACACGGAGTAGGTATTTCCGTAGTTAATGCCCTATCTGAATGGGTAGAAGTAACGGTTTGGCGAGACAAAAAAGTACATCTCCAGCGTTATGAAAGAGGTATTCCAGTAGCGGAATTGAGCAGTAAGCCTAGTACAGAAAATCTTACAGGTACTTCAGTCTCTTTTAAACCAGATACTCAGATATTTACTACTGGCATCGAGTTTGATTATACGACTTTAGCAGGTCGTTTGCGGGAATTAGCTTATTTAAATGCTGGGGTAAAAATTACTTTTAGCGATCGCCGTTTGGAATTGCTGAAAAACAACGAACCCAGAGTAGAAACCTACTGTTACAAAGGCGGCATCCGCGAATACATCGCCTACATGAATTCCGACAAGCAAGCGCTACATGAAGAAATTATTTACATCCAGGGAGAACGTAATGATATTCAGATAGAAGTAGCTTTGCAGTGGTGCGTTGATGCCTATACGGATAATTTATTAGGTTTTGCTAATAATATCCGCACCATTGATGGTGGTACTCATCTGGAAGGTTTAAAAACGGTGTTGACTCGTACTATGAATGCGATCGCCCGTAAACGCAACAAATTAAAAGAAAACGAAGCTAACCTGGGTGGCGAAAACGTTCGCGAAGGATTAACTGGAGTTATATCTGTAAAAGTACCTGATCCAGAATTTGAAGGGCAAACCAAAACCAAACTAGGTAACACCGAAGTACGGGGCATAGTTGATTCCTTGGTAGGGGAAGTATTAACGGAATACCTAGAATTTCGGCCTAATATTGCCGATGCCATCCTAGAAAAAGCAATTCAGGCATTTAAAGCTGCTGAAGCTGCCCGTCACGCCCGCGAATTAGTTCGCCGTAAATCAGTATTAGAATCTTCTCCTTTACCCGGTAAATTAGCTGATTGCAGTACCAAAGACCCTTCAGAATCAGAGATTTTCCTGGTGGAAGGCGATAGTGCGGGTGGGTGCGTAATAGGTACAACTTATATATGGCTTGCTAGTGGAGAAGAAAAAACTATCAAAGAAATAGTAGACGAACAAGCCAAAGGTAAAGAGCATTTTTGCTACACAATTCGGGAAAGTGGCAATATCGGCATCGAACGCATTATTAATGCTCGCATGACTAAAGCTAATGCGGAAGTAGTTAAAGTGACCTTGGATAATGGCGAAACTATTACCTGTACCCCCGATCATCCCTTCATGTTGCGAGATGGAACTTATAAAGCAGCGGGATTGCTAACACCTGGAGAATCTCTCATGCCGTTCCATCGTAAACTATCACCAAAAACCGATCGAGGTTATGGATTAGATGGCTACGAAATGGTATGGAATCCAGGAAAAAATACATGGATTTACACTCATTTATTAGCAGATTTTTATAATCTGGAAAATCATGTTTATAAATCATCAGATGGCAGTCATCGCCATCACGGTGATTTTAATAAACTTAACAATAATCCCACCAATATTCAATGCCTTTCTGGTAAAGAAAACCTGTTTGTTCAAAATGCTAAAGAACAAGGGAAAAATGAGGGTTTAAGAAATTGGCAAGCGGAAAAAAATAAAGAACTATTGACAGGAGAATTTAATTCTAAGCGGCGAGTAGCTTTAGATAATACCAATTATCTCCAGACTCTTAAGGCTTTGAATAAAATTCAAGGTCAGGTAGGCTATCTGGATGTAAATTTATACAATTCTTATCGTCAGCATCAGCAAGATAAATCTCTGTTGAAATTTGACACATTTTGCGATCGCTACTTTGGTGGAGATGAATTATCCGCGCGTATGGCAGTTCGCAATTACAACCACAAGGTTGTATCTGTGGAACATTTAGCAGAAAAATATGATGTTTATGACATCGAAGTTCCTAATAGCCATAACTTTGCCATTGGTAGTGGTATTTTTATTCACAATAGCGCTAAACAAGGACGCGATCGCCGTACCCAAGCTATCTTACCTTTACGGGGTAAAATTCTCAACATCGAAAAAACCGATGATGCCAAAATTTACAAAAATACCGAAATCCAATCTTTAATTACAGCCTTGGGGTTAGGCGTAAAAGGTGAAGAATTCGATCCATCTCAATTACGTTATCATCACATTTTGATAATGACAGATGCGGATGTAGACGGTGCCCATATTCGCACATTACTGTTAACATTTTTCTATCGTTATCAACGGGAACTTGTAGATCAAGGTTATATATATATAGCCTGTCCTCCTCTGTATAAACTGGAACGTGGACGCAATCATTATTATTGCTATAGCGATCGAGAATTACAAGAACAAATTAAACAATTTCCCGATAATGCTAACTATACCATTCAACGCTTTAAAGGTTTAGGGGAAATGATGCCAGAGCAATTGTGGCAAACGACCATGAACCCTGCTACTCGCACTCTCAAACGAGTAGAAATTGAAGATGCCGCCGAAGCCGATCGCATCTTTAATATTTTAATGGGCGATCGAGTTGGTCCGCGCCGAGAATTCATTGAAACCTACGGCCCACGACTCAATTTAACCGACTTAGATATTTAATTATCGAAGGCTGAAAATACATTACAATATACAATACAGTTACTGTCTCTTATACACATCTCCGAGCCCACGAG
>CAWUOF010000274.1:0-6122 GCA_963923765.1 uncultured bacterium
GATGTAGAGAGGTCTCGTGGGCTCGGAGATGTGTATAAGAGACAGGTTCTGGCTCATACCTTTCTACCGGAGCCGGGGCAGGAGCCGGAGCCGGAGCCGGGGCGGGTTCGGTATAGACTGGCTCGACATTTTGGGGTGTAGTTATGGGTAACGAGGGTGCTTGACGAGCTAATTCAGCTTCTCTAGCTATAAAAATCGCATCTCTTTCTGCTGCCCAACGACCGATCGCAGCTTGAGCTTCCCGATAAAGAGATCTATTAGGGCTAATTTTCTCTGCCATAGTAATAGCAGCAGCATAATTACCTTGGGCGGCCAAAGTTTCAGCTTTTTTAAGAATAGGGCGGTCTTCCGTAACTTGAATTTTGGCCAGCCAAGGGGAACTAATCGATCGAGCTTCTTGATAAAGTGCCCGTCCGGATTTAATTTTTTCGGCTGTTTTCACTGCCGCCATAAGATTACCCTGTTTAGCCAATTCCTTAGCCTCATTCAGAATAGGCTGATCTTCCAGGGTTTCTATCCGATTTTGCCAACTAGCAATAAAATTTTGGGCTTCACGATATAAAGGTCTTTGCCGTCCAATTCGATTAGCTTGGGCGATCGCCGTTTTGAAATCATTAACACTTCCACCTTCTGCCAGATGTTGCGCCCACCATAAATAAGGACGATCTTCGATGCGGATAATTTCCTGGCGCCACTGGGCTACTAGAGTTTGAGCTTCTATCCGTCTAGGCCGTTTCGGGCCAATAGTCATAGCTTGTTCTATGGCTAATTGTAAAGTCAAGGGCTGGCCAATATTAGCTAACCAACTAGCGATTTGCATTTGGACTAAATCGCGATTTTCTTGTTGCACATTCCCTAAAAATTTTTGGGCTTCTTTATATAGGGGGCGAGTAGAATCAATATTACTAGCTACTGCTTCAGCTTCCACTAGGCTAAAAATGCGCTCGAATAAAGTTTTATTGCGGGCATTATCCCAAATTACCGATCGAGCCATACCTAACTGAATTAAATCTTGAGCTTGATTAAAGGAATTAGCATCTGGTGGCACCAACTTAGCTATTTCCATCGCTCCCTGTAAATCTTTGCGATCGAGCTTTTTACTCGCCATTGCCACTAATACTTGACTCCAGCGATTAATCTCATTTTTAGCGGCGGCTCTAGCATAAGTATTAGGAGTAATTTTTCCCGCTAAAGCGATCGCTTTTACCAACTCTTCCTGAGTTCCATTTTGGGCTACAGACCGAGCATCCTTAAGTTGTCTCCAGGCTATTTTTTCTCTATTTATTTGTTCTAAAAGTTCTTGCCAACGTTGTTTATTCCAATAAGGATTATCCAGCTTAGACATTACCTTAGCAAAATCATCAGCCTGAGACCAATTTTGATTTTTTATTGCTATCTGAGCTTTATCGTAGATATTTTGGCCTTGTTCCCAATTCTTTTCCCATTTAGAAGTTTCCTGCTGGATGTATTCATAAGCTGGACTATCTTTAGGAATTTGGTTAGCCAATTCCAAGGCTGTCTTTAAATCACCTGCCTGAAATTTTTTCCGAGCATTTGTTAATAAACTTTCTGACCATTCTCCTGTTAAACGGCGAGTTTCATTATAAAGCGGATGTTCTGGGGGAAAAGTTTTGACTAATTCTAAAGCTTGTAAAATGTTTTCTAATTTACCCGATCGAGCAGCTTGTTGAGCACAAAATAATCTTTCTCCATCTGCGGAAAGCACAGATATTGTTTGACAATTGATCGGCGGTGGCAAAGTCAACAGCCACAAAAACGCCCCGACCCCCGTACCTCCAAACAACAGCAAAGTACTAGCCCAAAACACGGGCCAATTCCAGGTAGAATTCCAAGTAACAACCCTTCGCCTCTTTATAGAAGTATTATCTGCTTCTTGGGGCTGTGGTATCGTGGCAGTAGATACGTCATCACTATTAATATCTGGAGAGATGTGGGTTTTTTTTATTCCGGCTCCCGATCGAAATTTCTGGGATGCCAAGAGACGAAATCGATCTAGTTGTCTTCTTCCCATTGTTTGAGCCTATAACCTTAACACTACCGAAACCATTAGTTTAACAAATCCACATCTTAAGGGGTGTCACCCTCATTAGTCCACTTTTTTCTAATTTAGGCAAAATGAAATTTATTGACGAATATCGAGATGCTGCTACTGCAAGAGAATATGGGAGGGCGATCGCAGCCCTGACTACGCGGCCCTGGACAATTATGGAAATTTGCGGTGGTCAAACCCATGCCATTATCAAATTTGGTATTGATCAACTGTTGCCTGAATATATCACCCTGATTCATGGTCCTGGCTGTCCAGTTTGTGTCACCCCGGTAGAATTAATCGATATGGCCTTAGAATTGGCTAGTCGTTCTGATGTTATTTTATGTTCCTTTGGCGATATGCTACGGGTACCAGGGACGACGCAAGATTTACTGGCGGTAAAAGCTAATGGTGGTGATGTCAGAATTGTTTACTCTCCTATCGACTCTTTAAAAATTGCACAGGATAATCCTCATAAACAAATAATTTTTTTTGGTGTTGGGTTTGAAACTACTGCTCCAGCAACCGCAATGGCAGTTTATCAAGCAGCCCAAAAAAATATTCTCAATTTTTCCCTGCTAGTTTCCCATGTGCTGGTACCTCCCGCAATGGCAGCTATTCTTTCAGCCCCTCATTGTGCTGTACAAGGGTTTTTAGCTGCTGGTCATGTTTGTACAGTTATGGGCTATGAAGAATATGAGCCTATAGCAGCAAAATATCAGGTACCGATCGTCGTTACAGGTTTTGAGCCTGTGGATATTCTCCAAGGAGTTTATATGTGTATTAAACAACTTGAAGAAGGACGTACAGAAGTAGAAAATCAATATGCTCGATCGGTAAAGCGATCTGGTAATACATCAGCATTAAATTTAATGCGTCAAGTATTTAAAATAGTCCCTCGTCAATGGCGAGGACTAGGAGAAATTCCCCAAAGTGGTTTGGGCCTCCAGGAAAAATACGCCGAATTTGATGCCCAACAACGTTTTAATCTATTTTCCCCTCAGTCTCGATCGACCCTAGAAAATTCTGAATGTATTAGTGGTTTAATTCTCCAAGGCGTGAAAAAACCTCACGAATGCTCCGCTTTTGGTACTCGCTGCACCCCCGAACATCCTTTAGGAGCGCCTATGGTTTCTTCTGAAGGTGCTTGTGCTGCTTATTACCGTTATCGCCAACCTATTATTCACCAGTCAAGCTAAAGGGCCTAATATTATAGTTAAAATACTTGGATGTAGTGTTGCTGTGGTACTCACTGCTGCTAAAATGCCCAAAAATACATTTTTATTGGCAAATTACCCGATGAAAATGCAAGGTACTCTCAAAATTAACTTAAAATTTGCGATACTTCTCAAAAGATGTACTAGGTCAACAATACCTGAATCAATTTAGAGACTAGGAAAATTTACTTAGTTCTAAATTTTTATAAAAAATCACCGATCGGCTCTCTTACTTTGTCACTAAAACAAAGGACAGCAGGCACAGCGTGAATTGCTACCATATCACAAGGGTGCACAGTGGAAAAGTTTATCTCAGAGCGCAAGGATATCTCAACTACAGTGAGTGAATCTCAGGCACATGAATCTGAATTAATAACTGACCAAGACACTGAAAAAGTAAACGAAATTACATCGAGCAGTGTCTTGGAAACGACAGAAACCCTATCAGATAATTTAACTGAAGAAAACGAAGAAAATACTACTGATTCTCAGATATTACCTGGTAAATCAACTCTGTCAAAAATGCAAGATTTATCTCAAAAAAATTCAAATATATCTGAATGGATAAATCGCTGGATTTGGAAATTTCCAGATGGAAAAAAACCATTTTATCGTCGTTATTTATTTTGGCTAGGTGTAACGATCGGCAGTGGCGCGATCGCCTATTCCTGGGCTTTAACATCTTTAGATCGTACTTTACCTGATACCTCGGATGTTTTTAGTTTTGTCCGAGATGGTACCCTAACTATTAAATCTAGTGATGGTACTATTTTGCAACAAACTGGCCCTGCTACTAGAGAAAAATTAGAATTAAAACAAATTCCTCCAGCTTTAGTTAAAGCTTTTATTGCTATAGAAGACCGCCGTTTTTATCAACATGGTGGCGTTGATTATCAAGGTATTATTCGCGCCTTAGTATCTAATATTATAGCCAAAGATGTACAACAAGGTGGTAGTACCATCACTCAACAAGTTGCTAGAATTGTATTTTTAGACCAAGAACGTAGCATTTTAAGGAAAGTAAAAGAAGCTCGTTTAGCTCAAAAACTTGAACAAAAAATTAATAAAGAACAAGTTTTAGAACGCTATTTAAATCTAGTTTATCTAGGGTCTGGAGCCTATGGAGTTGCTGATGCAGCTTGGGTTTATTTTAGTAAAGAAGTAGACAAGCTTTCTTTAGCAGAAATGGCTACTATTGCCGGTTTACCCCCTGCACCTAGCGAATATTCTCCTTTAGTTAATCCAGAAATCGCTAGAGAAAGGCGTAATATCGTTTTACAACGAATGCTCGAAGAAGGATTTATTACCGCCGAAGAAGCATCTGTCGCTAAAGCTACTCCTCTTACTATTAAAGCTAGTCCTCCTAAAAGACTAAGTTTAGAAGCTCCCTATTTTACTAGCTATGTTCAACAACAATTACCAAAATTTGTCGCGCCAGAAGTAATAGAAATGGGTGGCTTAACAGTAAAAACCACTTTAAATTTGGCATGGCAAAAACACGCAGAAAAAGTAATTAAAAATGCGGTAGAAAATGATGGGGCTGGTCAAGGTTTTGAACAAGCAGCATTAGTGGCTATTGACCCCCGCAATGGCGAAGTAAAGGCAATGGTGGGTGGTAACGATTTTGAAAAAAGCCATTTTAATCGTACTACTCAAGCTCAACGTCAACCCGGTTCTACTTTTAAAACTTTTGTTTATACAACAGCGATCGCTGCTGGCAAGTCTCCTTATGATAGTTATGCCGATGAACCAATCAAAGTAGATGGCTATCAACCACAAAATTATGGCAAAAAATATCGCGGTTGGGTTTCCCTCGCAGATGCTTTATCTTCTTCTGTTAATATTGTAGCAGTTAAAGTTTTAATAGATGTCGGGTTTCAACCTACTATTAAAATGGCTAAAGATATGGGAATTAAATCAGAACTTAAGCCTTTTTATTCCCTAGCTTTAGGTGGCACAGAAGTTAATTTACTAGAATTAACTAATGCTTATGGTACTTTAGCTACTCAAGGTAAATATACAGAAGCTCACGGCATTACTCGTGTTTTTAATAAACATGGAAAAGTCATTTATGAAGCTAATTTTGAACCTAAACAAGTTGTAGATAAAGGTTCAGCCGCTATTATGACTTGGATGCTAGAAGGTGTGGTAAAAAATGGTACTGGTGGACCTGCTCAATTAGGCGATCGCCCTGTAGCCGGTAAAACAGGTACTTCCGAACAAGCTCGAGATCTCTGGTTTATTGGCTATATTCCCCAAATGGTAACAGGTGTTTGGCTCGGTAATGATGATAATTATCCCACTTTTGGTAGTAGTGGTACGGCAGCTTTTACCTGGCATGAATTTATGGAAACAGCTACTAAGGAAATGCCTATAGAAAAATTCCCTAAATTACCAGAATTAAACGATCGCAAAGGTAGTATTAAGGCAAAACCTGTTACACCTAATTCTTTCATCACTGGAGCCGCAGCCGGTCCGCAAAATCCTACAGAAGCAAACCCAAATACTTCTGGTAATTATCAACAAGATTATAACCCTAATCCTCCTCAACAACAAGATAATAATCCTCCTCCCCAAGATAATAATCCTCCTCCAGATTCTCCTCCCCAAGACTCTAACTCCCCTCCTCCCGAGTCGGGCGCTAATTATGATGCTCCCCCTTCTAACTAATTGGGCATTGGGCATGGGGCATGGGAAATGTAGAATTTAGAATGTAGAATTTAGAATGTAGAATGGGGCATTGGGCATTGGGCATTTGGCATCGGTTCGGCTTCGCTCACCGAAAGGGAGTCAGGAGTTAGGAGTCGTTAGTCGTTAGTCGATATTCCTAATACATAAACGCTAGGCCCAATTCT
>CAWUOF010000275.1:0-6102 GCA_963923765.1 uncultured bacterium
ATCAGCAATGGCTTAACCTTTTAGCACAAGAAGCTAGGGCAATATCTTTTGGTCAAGGAAAAAACCGTTTAGCTATTTTACTAGGTGATTCTATTAGTATGTGGTTTCCCCTAGATCTACTTCCTCCTCATCGTTTATGGCTTAATCAAAGCATCTCTGGTGATACTACCGGTAATATGCTCAGAAGAATACCGGCTTTTGCCCAAACTCGACCGAATGCTATTTACATTCTCGCTGGTATTAATGATTTAAAAAATGGCATTACTGATACTGCAATTATTAATAATCATTTGATGATTTGGCGAAAATTAAAATCTAATCATCCCCAAGTTCAATTAATTGTTCAATCGATTTTACCTACTTGTTTACCAAGCGAAACTTTACCTATTAATATTTCTAATTCCCGCATTAATAACATTAATCAAAAACTAGCAACTATAGCCAAACAAGAAAATGTCAAATTTTTAGATATTTATTCTAACTTTATTGATAATAATGGTTATTTACGTAATAATTTAACTACCGATGGCTTGCATCTTAACTATTCTGGCTATCAAGTTTGGCGATGGCCTTTAGGACAAACGGAATCTCGGTTAGCTTTAAATCGTGATGAAAAATATCAAAATTGGTTGCGAAATTCTGCTTATTTTAATGTGGGGGGGAAAACCTATACTTGGATTACTTATACTGTCCAAAATGGTGATAATTTACCAGCACTTGCTAGTCGAATCTTTGGTAATTTAGATATTGATTATTATGATTTAATAGCTATTAAAAATAATCTCACTTCTGCTGGACTCCAAGCTAATAAAACTATTTATATTCCCCATTTAATGCAAGGCTAAAAGCCTGGGGGACTAAAAAAAATCTGTAATCAAAAAAAATATGTAAATTTTTGTAAAGATACTGGGGGGTGATTCCCCCCAGGGGTTATAGTATTAAGTATGTAGATGCACCCTGATGAAACGCCCCATGAGTTGGGCGTTTTTTGTTTTTAGGGCATATTTATATAGTTATGATGATTTCTGCTGGGTTATATAGTTGAAAATTTATGGTCCAGACTAGGAAAAATTTAGTATAGAAAAAAATATGTAAATTTTTGTTAAAGAGGTGGGGGGTGTCACCCCTCATGTGCTTATAATAATAATTGTATAGATGCACCCTGATGAACACGCCCAGTTTTTGGGCGTTTTTTGTTTTGAGGGGAAAATATGCCATAAAACTTATAGGTTTTAAATGAGCGATCGCGCAGGTATCGGCAGGCGATCGTCACCTCCTAAAAGCTTATTTACATATATTTTCTTCGTTCCTGCTACGATATAAATCCACCCCAAATCTTGCAGACGAAGAGTGAGATTAGAAATACTTACTCCCAGTTCATCTTTAATTTGATAAAGATTATGCCAGTTACTTAAATCGCGCCCTTCAGTTTTTTCTTGCAAGATATATTTAGGCATGAGTAGGCAACTAGCAAAATATTGAGCTTGCCATTCCACAGAGGTATTCTGGGACTGAGTGTTACCGGGACGACAGACAAAAGGATCGCTGGGGGTGTCTGGAGTTTCTAAATAATTCCCCAGGCGATCGACAACATCGTGGTTAACGTGCAATACCCAGTGGCCTATTTCGTGAGCGATCGTTGATTCCTGGTATCCCTGCGGCTTATCGATAATATATTCATTTATCTCTATTTGCCGCAGGTGGGGAATAATTCTCGCTGCAATTAACCCTTCCTCATCCGCCGGAATGGTGCCCCAAACCAAGCCCAAATCGAGAAAATCAGCGACTTTGCTGGCATCAAAGGGCCAACTTGGGGCAAAATTATCCCCTCGCTGCTGCATCAACAACAGCAAATCATTGGCCCGTGCCTCGATTTCGGCTTTCGGATAAAAGCGATAGGGCTTAAGAATAGTCAAGTTTTTGGCTCCTCTAATGCAGCTTGGGTGGCAGCTTTAAAGACTTGTTGGGCAAAATCAGGATTTTCCCGCATTCGACGCAATAAAACCGGCATATCCTTATAGTGTTCTTTAAGAAACTGCTCATCTTGCTTAGGAAACCTGCCCGCTAGAAATATTAATTCTTCTGCATCTAAATCTAGGTGACGGGCCATTACTCGGATGGCCTCTTCCTTGGGAGCATACTCGGCTCGATCGTTCTCTAGTTTGGATAAATAGGTAAAATCTAAATTTAACAATTGGGCCAATGCTCGCTGGGAGTATCCCTTATCTTTGCGGGCTTTCAGGATTAGTTTACCAAAACTTTCATTCACGTTTTTTTCTCCAACTACCCACACATCTTAGCCATCTTTGAAGAAAAAATCAACTATACCTCTTGACGAAAAAATCAACAGGTGTTAGCATAAATTTAGGTTGAAGAAATAATCAACGAGGCCGCGATGCTCCAAACCTGGACTGATACACATTATATGCTGGCTGAGAATGACTGGCTATATATAGCCACTCATGGAGAATTTGGGTCTTGCTCCTTAATCTGTCCCGGTTCTACTAGAGATGGGCAAGGCTTCAGCATCCATTTTACTCCAGCCCACATCGAACTATTAGAAACCTTGGTGCAAGCATTACGCAATATTCCAATACACACAGAGGCAAAACATCAACCCATAAATACCCAAGGACGATTACTTAAATATCCCATCGGGTCTGAAAAATAATCAATCACCATAACTGGCTATTATTGCCAGAAATTACAACTCTTATCTAATAGCATAAATCGTTAGAAAACGAATACTAAAAACTAGCAAATAATTTGATAAAAATTTGCAGGTTTTTCAACACATTTCATCAAATTAAAAACCTCGTTGTTGCGCTTTAGCGCTATTTTGAAATTACGAATAAAATCATATTACTCATAATTTCAATCAGGTTTTTTATCACAATGAAACTACTTGATTTTTAAGCGATTTAAGCTATTAGATAAAACATAAAATATTTAAACCTTAGAGATTAACCAACAAGCAGGGAATTGATTTTTCACCGAAAATATCACTCTAGTTCCTAGTCGCAATACCCTTACAGCCCTAAAACTATTTACGAAATTAGGTAACAAAGACATGGCTAAAACTAACGAAAAACCCAATATATTTGTATTTGGACATAAACCAAAAGACGCTTTAATTTTACCAGAAATACCTATTGGAGTTCGGAATAATTGCCAGTCGGGAAAATGGTTTATTGGTGATAGCGAATATGGTTCTAAATTGTCAATGACTATTATTAAATTTTCCAAATTTTTTGGTAGTCTAGGACAAACTAATAATGCTCTTTGGGGGCAATTATGGTTTATTGCTGAATCGGGAGAATTACCGCAGGGGGTAGTTTTCGTTACTTATATAAAAGGTCGCACTCTCAGTGATTTTAATCGTAAAGTAACGGAGATTATGGCGCGGGGAATTGAACCGGCTGAGGGGATTTTTATCCCAGAGTTTATTAAACATACCGGGCAAAAACCAGATGATAAGGGTATTATTAAGCCAATTAATTATTACAGCTTAACGTGGGATTGGAAAGAACGTAATGATTGGCAAATGTTAGAACAGGTAGCAGGGTTATTAGCAGATCCATTAAATCAATCTCGTTTGATTGATTTAGAAGGTACTCGACAAATGGTGTGTTTAGATCATTTGGCACCCCATGAAATTGCTAGTTTAATGGCTAATCAAAGCTATAGTAGTAATGGTAAATCTGAGATGCTGTTACCTGGAGAATTGGATGAGATTGATAATGATTTAAAAAAGGCTAGTTTGGTGAATTAATATATAAGCCTGGATGGTAATTTTTGATGATAAGCCATCCAGGTTTTTTTAGGTTTGCTTTGGGGAAATATGTAGTTTCTTGAAATTATGAGGGGTGGTATTTATGAGAAATAATTTGTCGCAAAAAATTAGTGAGTTTTGGTTCGATCGCCATTTAATGATGGGAGATAATTTTAGTGAAGATTCTTTGGAGTATTTGCAGGGAATTCGTGAGGATTTAGGATATATTTCGACAGCTTTAGAACAAACGGAAATTCGGTTTAGTAAGGTGATTAGAGAAAATCGCAAATTAAAGGCATTTTTACGGCGAATGGTGCAGGAGTGTTGGTGTTTACCGGGAAATCGTTGTTTTCAGTGTCAAGAAATTTTGGCTACTTTGGGCTATGTTGTCCCTGGGCAAATATCTAGTCAAGCCAGGGTAGAAATAGATATAGAATCTGATGGGGAAAATGTGGGCGATCGCTGAAATGGGTATTTGTTAACTATGATACTATATTTGTAGTTGCAAATCCAGACAGAAATCATTAGATATAAGTATAACGATCGCTATTTGTATGTGATAGCGATCGCATAATTACCCCGCCAGTTTTTCTATGATAATAATTAAAGATTCATCGGATTTTACTCCCCGGTCACAACACCGGGTTTTTTGTTTTTATAGGTTATTTTTGATATTGTTAAATTAGGAATTACGTCTATTTTTCCTAATAAAAAACGGTTGACAGAGGGATAATTTAATTACTATACCATATACTATAATGGCAAAATTTAATATTTACCTAAAATTTATACTATCAATTTGCCAAGGCAATCAAAATACTATTCTAAGTGTTCTATAGGACGTGATATAAGCTTAGATAAACAAGTAGCTACATCTCTGCGATGGCATCGATGAGGGTTCATTTCAGCACAAAGTAAGAGAATAGTACCTGCTTGATGAGCGATTTTTGCAATTTCCTCTAAATCAGCATCGGCTTTTTTTGGATCTGGTGGTATCCAATTTTCTTTACCAGATGTATTTCCTAAAGAAGTTTTGGAAACATATTGAATATTTTTTGATTTACAAAGATTATTAATTTGCTCTCCATACCATTTGCGACTCCAAGCACGAGGATTGATTCGCACGTCAATAACATATTTAACATCATATTTTTGTAAATATTCTATAAATGATTGATAATCTTTGCGATTACCGTATCCAAAGGTAAGGATATATTGATTGTCTCCTGTATATGTAGTACTCATTTTAGCTGGCTACTCAAAATAAACTCAATTGGACAGTTTGATTTTTCGGTGGGTAAAATATACCAATAATCATAAACCGATTGCGGTGATTTTTGAAATTACCCACTATAAAGTATAAATCTTTATGGTTTAAAAAGTCTCCTTCTAATTTTTGCTTAACTTTTTCAAGAGCTTCTTGTTCTTTTTCTTCTAACGTTAATTTTTGTGAATTATCTCTACAGTTTCTATACAATTGACAAATTTCCCAGTCACTTATACTATATTTATGTTTATCTCCATCTTTATCTATAAATTCATATCCAAATTTATAAGGTATTTTTTCAAGGTCTTGTGGTGATTCAAATAAATCTAATTGATCTAAAATTGCTTGTTTTTTAATATCCCATTCACGATCATCTTGTTTCACATAATAGTTTATTATATTTTTAGGTTTAATAATGCCAAGAGATTTTCCTTGATTTTGAATGTCTCGAATAGATTTAAATTCAAATGGCAAAACAAAAGCTTTTCTAGCTTCCCAAGCATTAATAGTATTTATTGTTTTAATAGTTTTTATAGAAGAATCATCTATTTTATAGCTCTCAAGTCTGGAATCTTGAAGACTTTTTTCTATATTTGCACTAATAATAGACCATCTTTTATAACGTTTATCAAAATCTAATTTACGATAACGAATGGGATAAATACGAATCCATTGCAGTGGTTTTTCATTATCATCTAAAAGTATTCCAGCCGTGCAAACGGTTTCTCTATATTTTTTGCTAATTGATGGATAAGTTTTAGTAGCAATTAAGATTTTTTTCGTTTCCATAGCTTGAGAAAGTATAAATATTTTTGGCTGATAAATTAGTAGGTAATATATTGATATACCATATAATACAGGGCTATTTCAAGCTACTTACAAATTTAAGGATTAGGGATATCTTTTCAAAAAAACTAAGAAACCGGGTTTTTGAGCAAATTTTTGCCTTAATACCGATATTTTGTCAAAAAAACCCAGTTTCTAACTGTTTTAAAAGTGGATTTTTAGAATTGTAGGGTGCGTCAGATAGTTAACTTAGTTATCTGAGTAATAAATTTTGGTC
>CAWUOF010000276.1:0-6081 GCA_963923765.1 uncultured bacterium
ATAGACCCGATTACCTTGGAGCCGATCGAACAGCAAAGAGCTTTTGAGGATCTTCAGGTATTTTTACAAAGCCTACAACCATTACTATATGTGCTTTTGGAGCGTTATGTCTGATTTTTGCCAAGATGCTCAAAAAAAATTTTTTCCAGAGGTGATATGAAATCGAAAAGATGTGGGTAAGTTATATTCAGGAGTTAAAAAGCGATCGTCCCACATCTCAAGGAGAAATATTATGAAGAGCGAATTTAAAGCCAAATTCCTGCAACACCTTAATCAAAAAAAAGGCGATAAAGGTTTCACCCTAATTGAACTGCTAGTTGTTATTATCATTATCGGTATTCTTGCTGCTATTGCTCTCCCCTCATTCCTCAGCCAAGCAGCTAAAGCCAAAAACTCTGAAGGCAAGAGCTATGTTGGTGCAGTAGTTCGCGCTCAACAAGCCTATCGTCTGGAAAATACATCATTTTCAAACAGCTTTACTACCTTAAAAATTGGTCTACCTACACAAACTGTTAACTTCACATTTACAATTACCGGTGCTAATGCTGACTCTACCCAGGTTAATGCTATTGCACTAGACACTGCTGCTCTCAAATCTTTTGCAGGTAAAGTTACTACTGATACAACAAGTGGAACCAGAGCTATGAGCTGTCAAACTACATCGGCTAGTGGAACTGCTCCTACTCCCGATCCAGTTGCCCAAACCTGCACCGGTGGTGAACCGATGATCTAAATTTTACATTGCTTAATGCATAGTGTATTAATTTAAGATAATAGTTATCAGGCAGGCTATTTTAGCTGCCTGATAATTTTTTGATTTGATAAATAAATAAATTCCGATGTAATTGATTAGGTGTAACTGTGAGTGCCGAGACTTTTGCGATTAATTCTGAACAGTTGCAATTAGGTATTAAATATTGGCAACAAGGTGAGTACAATCAGGCGGCATTAATTTATGAGGAAGCTATTGCCAATAACCCTACAGAAGAGTCTCTGTATTGGTATTTAGGTTTGGCATTACTACTATTGGGAAAAGAATCAGAAGCCCAGCTTACTTGGATGATGCCTATGCTAGAAGCCGATCCAGAACAACAGGAAAAATGGACAAAGGAACTATTGCAAGTATTGGCAATAGAAGCAGAGAAACAAGCAGAAAAATTAGCTTATAAAGAAGCTTGGATAATTCGCAAACATATTCGAGAAATGGTTCCCGAAAATCTGGAGAATTTGCTGCACATTATTTTATTAGAAATTAAACTAGAAATATTTATTTCTGATATATCAATTTTCAGAGAATTAATAGAGGTAGTAAATAATGAAAAAGATTTGGCAAAAAATAGAAATTTATTGTTAAAGGTACTGTCAGAAGTATTAGATTTTGTAGATTATTTTGCTGATGGTGTAGAATTAGCAAAAATTTGTGCAGCAGCTTTAGAACATCCAGAAGATTTAATTAAATTATTACTAGATAAAGCGAATGATTACAAGCAAATTAGTCAAGCTAAATTAGCTGTTGAGTTAGGCAATATTTGCTTGGAAATTGCTCCAGATCATCCGCAAATTTTGGGTAATATGGTGATTTTTTTACAAGATGCTGGCAGAATTTTGGATAGTATTCCTTTGGCAGAGCGTCGTTTTCAACAATGCCAGAATTTGGCAGAAAAGATTGCCATAACTCATTTGTTGTTGCAAGGAACAATGCAGGCTGGGGGAGAATGGAAAAAAGCAAACGAGATGCATAAAAAATATCAAGATTTATTATTAGAATTAGCGACATCAGATGAAGAAATAAATTTAGAATATTTACTAAGTATCATATCGGTAGGAGGCTATGCATTTTATTTTGAAGATTCGCCGAAAAAACATAGGAAAATTCGCGATAGCGTGGCTGAATTGTTTCAGAGAAATTTAGAAAAAATATTTAATAATAAAGTCAAAAATTTTGTTAAGAATACTAATTCTATATCTAGGAAAAAAAATAAATCAAGAGTTTTAAAAATAGGTTATTTGTCAGAAAGTCTCCGCTTACATTCTGTAGGTTGGTTAGTGCGTTGGGTATTTCAATACCATGATACTAAAAAATTTGAAATTCATGCCTATTCAGGGTGGAACACAGGAGATTTTTTACAGCAAAAGTTTAAATACGAATATTGCAAAAATTTTCACGAATTGCCATTTAATGCGATAGAAAGTGTGGATAAGATATATCAAGATGATATTGATATTTTAGTAGATTTAGATAGTCTGACAAGTCATTATAATTGTGCGGTAATGGGGTTAAAACCAGCATCAATTCAAGTTAGTTGGTTAGGTTTTGATGCGTCAGGAATGCCTGCAATTGACTATTATATTGCAGATCCTTATGTGCTGCCAAATGACGCGGAAGAATATTATCGCGAAACTATTTGGCGGTTGCCCCAAACTTATCTAGCTGTGGATGGCTTTGAAGTGGGCGTACCAACAATACGACGAGATAAGTTAGATATTCCTAATGATGCGATAATTTATTTTAGTTCGCAAACAGGTTATAAACGGCATCCTGAGAATGTGCGTTTGCAAATGCGAATACTTAAAGAAGTTCCTAATAGTTATTTTTTAATTAAGGGATTGAGTACCAAGCTAGAATCAGTGGAAAATTTTTTTAGAGAAATTGCTGAATCAGAAGGTGTAGCAGACGATCGACTGCGTTTTTTACCACCAGTAGAAACTTCCCAAATTCATCGCGCTAATTTAAGTATAGCAGATGTGGTACTCGATACCTATCCCTATAATGGAGCGACAACAACTTTAGAAACTCTTTGGATGGGAGTTCCCCTAGTAACTAGAGTGGGCGAACAATTTGCCAGTCGCAATAGTTATACTATGCTAATGAATGTGGGAGTAACAGAAGGAATAGCGTGGACAAATGAAGAATATGTAGAATGGGGAATTCGTTTAGGAAAAGATGCTAAATTACGAGAACAGATATCCTGGAAATTAAGACAATCTCGACAGACTGCCCCTCTATGGAATGCAAAACAGTTTACTCGTGAATTGGAAAAAGCTTACGAACAAATGTGGATAAAATATATAGAAAATAATTATTAAATTAAGTGGAGGAGGGGGTAAAATAAATAATTACCCATATTTTGTATGACTTTAGAAGTATCTGCTAAGAATTTAAGCGATTTACAACAAAAAGCATATCAACATTTAGTTAATGATGATTTGCTACAAGCAGCTAATTTGTATGAACAAGCGATCGCCGCTTTTCCGTCTGTTACCGTAAATTACTGGTATCTAGGTTTAGCATTAATTTTACAGGGAAAAGAAACGGAAGCACAAACTACTTGGCTGTTAGTAATGTCTGAAAGTACAGAAGCTGAAATAGAGGAATGGATAGCAGAATTAAGTCAAGTATTGGAAACAGAAGCACAACGGCAAGCGGAAATTAGTAAATATGAAATTGCTCGATTAATTCGCCTCCACTTGCGAGAAATTAACCCAGCAAATATTAATAATATATTACATTTAATAGAATTAGCAATTAAGTTAAAAATTTATACAGAAAAAGAATTGATAAATTTGAGAGTATTAGAGGTACTATCTTTGCCAGAGATACAGGGAAAGGTGGATGATGAACTATTAATTCGGGTATTACAGCAACTTTTAGATTATACGCCTTTATATTCAGGACTTTGGGAATTTACAGAAGCTTGTATTCCCTACATACAGCAACCCCATGATTTTACTAAAATTATAATACCAGCTTGTATAAATCTTGCTTTTTCATTAAATCAATACGCACTAGCAGCAGCTTTATGTGAATTAGCTTTTAAAATAGATAAAAACCCAGAAATTCTGCGTCATTTATCAGTGTTTTATCAAAATGACAGCCAATATATGAAGGCGATCGAAAAAGCGAAATTGTGTTATTCACTATCCAGCAATTTACCAGATAAAATTTATGCAAATTATCTATTAATTCGAGCATTGTTAGGTACTGGCGGATATTGGAAAGAAGTTGTAAAAGTTTTTCAAGAACATGAGTCTTTATTGTCGGCTTTAATAGCAGAAAATCCGATGAATATTGATGCTGTCAATACAACACGGCTTTGGACAACAACATTTTCCTGCCCTTATATTGATGATAATCCTGTGAATCATAGACAGTTACAAAATCAATTAGCACAATTATGTCAAACTAATTTTCAAATTCAGAATAAAGAGAAAGTAGAACAATACTATCAAGGTCATGTAACTCGGCGGAAAAATATTTCTAAACTTTCTAAAAAGCCTTTGAAAATTGGTTATATATCTAATTGTTTTTATATGCATTCTGTAGGTTGGCTGGCACGGTGGATTTTGCAGTATCACGATCGTCAGCGCTTTCAATTATATGGTTATTTTATTAATTATGCTTCTGAGGAAGTCAAAGATCCTTTACGAGATTGGTATGTGACAAACTTTGATGAAATTTATAAAGCAGGAATTAATAGTCAAGAAATAGCTGAAAAAATTTATCAAGATGAAATAGATATATTAGTCGAACTTGATAGTATTACAGTAGATATTAATGGCGAAATTTTAGCATTAAAATCGGCACCGATACAAGTAAGTTGGCTGGGTTTTGATGCACCTGGTTTACCAGCTATTGATTATTTTATTGCCGATCCTTATGTGCTACCAGAATCAGCACAAGATTATTATTCCGAAACAATTTGGCGATTACCCCAAACCTATATAGCAGTAGATGGTTTTGAAGTTGATGTACCGACTTTGCGCCGCGATATATTGGATATTCCTAATGATGGAGTAGTGTATTTTAGTAATCAAACTGGTTATAAACGCCATCCTGATACGATACGGTTACAAATGAAAATTATTAAAGAAGTACCCAATAGTTACTTTTTGGTTAAAGGCAGAGCCGATCAGGAAGCAGTTAAAAATTTCTTTATTCGTATTGCGGAAGAAGAAGGAGTAAATATTGATAAGTTCCGTTTTCTGCCACAAGTTGCTTCTGAGGCTATTCACCGAGCTAATATAGGTATAGCTGATATTGTATTAGATACCTATCCTTATAATGGCGCTACTACAACTTTAGAAACTCTCTGGATGGGTATTCCTTTGGTAACACGAGTAGGGCAACAATTTTCGGCTCGTAATAGTTATGGTATGATGATGAATGTTGGTGTTACTGAAGGTATTGCTTGGACAGATGAGGAGTATATAGAATGGGGGATACGATTGGGAAAAGATGCTAATCTCAGGCAGCAAATAGCTTGTAAGTTGCGCCAATCTCGACATAATGCTCCTCTATGGAATGCGGAAAAGTTTACTAGGGAGATGGAAAAAGCTTATGAACAAATGTGGGAAAGATATTTAGATAGATAAATTTTTAATCAATTTAATCAAGTCTATGGATTACAGTAAAAATTATTGTTGAATAAGGTAATTAATATGGCTATTTCTATTTTAGAATATGGGTTTCTGTCTTTTTTAGCTAAAAAAAATCTCTTTCCAAAAAATCCCCAGGTGTTAGAATTTGGTGAACAACATTGGCATGGTGATGTGCCTTTGGAGTTGTTAAAAAGTGATATATGTAATTTAATTGCTAGTGAATCCAAACAAAGAGAATTAATTGATGATTTAGAAAGTATTGTAAAAAAAACAGAGAATCAAAAAATATTTGAAATTAGTAAAATAGCTTATCAAGCTTTTTTACAATATAGTAGTATTCAAGCGATCGATTTACATGGCACTGAAAATGCCTGGGAATTTGACTTAAATAAACCTGTAGAAATAGATCAACGTTTTGATGTTACTATTAATTTGGGAACTGCCGAGCACGTTTTTAATGTTTATCAGTTTTTTAAGACTGTTCACGATTTAACTCAGCCCGGAGGTGTAATGCTACACTGTATGCCTTTTTTGGGTTGTATAGATCATGGTTTTTGGAGTTTTCAACCTACTTTTTTTTGGGATTTAGCAGAAAGTAATGGTTATAAAGTTGTGGTGTTTTTAATTGCTGTTACACCTTTAGAGTTTGTGGAAATTCTCGATCGCAATGGAGTAATAAGTTACTGTCTCTTATACACATCT
>CAWUOF010000277.1:0-6066 GCA_963923765.1 uncultured bacterium
TCTTCTAAATTTAAAGAGTCGATCGCCTCTTGATTTAATGGCGTTTCTGAATAATTAGAACTATTTTGCACCGATGGCGCAGGATTAACTTTAGCTGGATTTTCTGGCGGTGAAATAGGGGGTTGAGAGGTAAAATTAGAGGGATTTTGAGCAGGCGTATATGATGATGGTTTTACCGCAGCAACATTAGCATTTACAGATATATTTGATGATTCAGTCTGGGAAGTTTTATTATTTATAATTTGTACTTCCTGGGTTTTTATTGCTGATGGTAATAATCCCAATAAAGTTACTTCTAGCCAAAGACGAGGTTGAGTTGTATTTTTAATTTGTACTTCGCTATTTTTTAGGTGTTGTTGGCTTTTTAAAATTAAAGATATATTCCATTGTGTTTTAGTCGCTTCCTCACATAATTCTTTCCATGTGGGAGGAGTAATAGCTACTAAATCATTGCGTTTTGGTGAGGTTTTAGCGATTAAAAAATCGCGATAAAAACTAGCTAGATTTTGTAATACTATTAAAGGTTCTCGACCTCTTTCTAGTAAGCGTCGGGTGTTTTCTAATACTGCTTCGCCGTTATCATCAGCTATGGCTTTTAATAAACTAATTAAATCTTTTTCGGGAACAGCACCAACTAAATCCCAGACTTTTTCGATCGTTACCTGACCCATAGTTAAACTTAATTGATCGAGTAAACTTTCTGCATCTCTAAGTCCACCTTGGGCTATTTGAGCAATAGTTAAAATAGCATCTTCTGTGATATCAATATTTTCTTTAATAGATATATTTTTTAAATGGTTTGCCATTGAATCTAAAGGGATTCTTCTAAAATCAAAGCGCTGGCAACGAGATATAATTGTAGGTAATACTCTTTGGGGGTCTGTTGTTGCTAAGACAAATACAACGCGATCGGGCGGTTCTTCTAAGGTTTTTAATAAAGAATTAAATGCGGCGGTACTTAACATATGAACTTCGTCAAGTACATACACTTTGTAACGACATTGTACTGGTGCAAATTGAGCGCGTTCTATTAACTCGCGAATGTTATCAACTCCGGTGTTACTAGCCGCATCTATTTCAATAACATCTAGGGATGCACCTTTAGTAATTTCGGTGCAAATATGACATTTTCCACAGGGTTTATCTGTGGGGGAGTTACTGTTAAGACAATTGAGAGATTTTGCTAAAATTCTAGCGCTGGAGGTTTTACCTGTACCACGAGGGCCACTAAATAGATAGGCTGGGGCGATTTTGTTTTGGAGAATAGCGTTAGTTAGGGTAGTGGCGATCGCCTCTTGACCCACCAAATCTTGAAATATTTGGGGGCGATATTTGTGATGTAGGGGTTCGTAGGCCACTTAATAAACTTTCCAATTATAAATTTTTAACGGGTTAAATTAAACATGAATATCTAGTTTAACTTTTTCCGTGATTAAGTTTAAATTGTCCCAGTTTAGGGCATCCATTCTAAAACTATACCGACTCGACTATCTTTATATTGCCGTGAATTTTGTTTTTGTAGGTCAGTAGCGATACGCAAATTACGGGTAACGGCATAGCCTACAGATAGAGTTGTGATGCTTACTTGTTCGTTAGTTGTTGGGGCTACCCAAGTTTGACTAAGGGCGATGTCGGCTGCCCCGCCCCGCGATGGGACAAAAACCAGGCGTAAGCCTGCATTTAAGCCGCTAGTGGAGTGGCGATCGCTTTCTAAATAACGATAGCCAAGCACAGGAGCAACATTAATATAATTACCCAAGGGACGTAAATAATAACGTAATTCTGCCCCGGTGTTAGTTCGTTTGCCATTAAAAGATGTTTGATAGTCGGCGCTAAGAGTAACAGGGGTGCGATCGAGAAAGATATCTTCTATACCTACATTCCAGCCCCCTGCTTGACCCGTTGAGGGAAAGCCGGAATAACCCAAACGCACGCGAGTGGGAAAACTAGGAGTATTATTAATTTCTTCTAAAACATTAGGTATTTTTTGTTGCCATCGCTGCAATACTGGACTATTTTTCCTAATTTCTGGGTTTAAGTCCAAATTTGGGCTATTGCTAATGGGAGTTTGGCTATAGGCAGGAATAGCAAAGAGTAGGGGAATTATGGCGATGAAAGTTTTACCAGAATTTAGTTTATAGATCATCTTTAGGGAATTGATATATATCAATAATAATCTATGTCCTAATTTGGACAAACCATGTTATAATTACCTAGTGTATATTGGGATAATTTTTAGTATTGCGGGTATTTTTCCGCTTACCTAAAACAAAAACTGTTTAACTTAGCTTTCCAATTTTATCAACAGAATTGGATAGATGACCTTTCAGCTAAATGATTGCTTGATCTACTGAAATTTTGGCAAAAATAGATTTTTTCAGCAAATTTCTTATGATTGTATCGATCGGCAGATATAACTGGCCATAGCTAAGTTAACACCAAAGTGAAAATAGTTAGGAGAGCTTGGCTATGTCAATGGTCAGTTTACCTGGACTTAAAGTGTTAATTGAAACTTTGAGCAAAGAAAAAAATCTTCCTCAGCAAATTGTCCAAGGAGTTTTGCAAGAGGCACTACTGACAGGATATGAACGTTATCGACGCGATAAAAGTCTGGATGCACCGAATTTACCAGAGGATTATTTTAATAATTTTCAGGTACAACTAGACTTAAAAGGAGAAGGTTTTCGCATTTTAGCAAATAAAACTGTGGTAGAAACGGTGACAGAACCAGATCATGAAGTTTCTTTAAAAAAGGTTTTAAATACCGCTAAACCAGTTAGTTTAGGCGCTCGTGTTATTGTTGATGTAACTCCCCAACAGGGAGAGTTTGGTCGTCGCGTGGCTTCCCAAACTAAGCAGGTTTTAACACAAAAGTTACAGGAACAACAGTGTAAGTTTGTACAAGAATTATTTGGAGATTTAAAACGTTCTGTTATTTCTGCTAGAGTGTTGCGATCGGAACGACGAGGAATTATTTTTGGTGTTAGTAATGGCAAAGATGCAATGGAATTTGAGGCAGAATTGCCTAATTATGAACGTTTGCCACAAGATGAATATATACCTGATGCCAAATTTCAAGTTTATCTGAAAAAAATTGCTGATACTCCTCGCCCTGGCTCTTTACTTCGAGTTTCCCGTGCTAGTTCTCATTTAGTTAGTGGCTTGCTAACTAATACTGTTCCCGCTATTCAGCAGGGAATTATTCAAATTATGGGCACTGTACGAGATGCTATTCCTAATGTTGTGGGAGTTTGGCCCCGCAGCAAAATTGCGGTAACTACCCAAGAAGAAGGTTTAGATCCGGTGGCAGTTTGTATTGGTGAAGGTGGAGTTTATCTCCAGGCTGTTATTAATGAATTGCGCGGCGAAAAAATTGAGATAATTCCTTGGTCTGAGGATGTATCTATTTATATTACTAATGCTCTTATTCCTGCTGTGGTGGATAAGGTGGTAATTGTGGATGCAGAACAACATATTGCTCAAGTTTTTGTGCCAGATGATCAGTTAGCTTTAGCTATGGGAGAAGATAATCAAAATTTGCGTTTAGCTTCTCGTTTAACTGGGTGGACTTTGGAGATTAAAACTAAGGGTAACGAGGATTAATTTTTTGAAGTCGATCGCCTGTTTTTTTATTTCTATGGCGATCGTCTTTTAATTTTAGTAAAAATATGGCATAATCAAAATATATAACGATAACTAACTTTTTAAATACCTCGGTTATCTAAAATATCTAAAAAATATAAAAAAATGTCAAATAATCCTTATACTTGGATAGCAGAATCTCTTGATACTATTCAAAAAGCAAATTGGTATCGTTTTGTTCACGAAATTGATAGTATTCCTGGTGCTATAGTCTTATTGGAAGGGCAAAAGTTAATTAATTTTGCTAGTAATGATTATTTGGGGTTAGCTGGAGACGATCGCCTCATACAAGCTGCTATTAAAGCTGCCCAAAAATGGGGAACTGGTAGTACAGGTTCTCGTTTACTTAGTGGACATAAAACCATACATAAGGAATTAGAAACAGCCATAGCATCTTTAAAACGAACCGAAGATGCTTTAGTATTTAGTTCTGGATATTTAGCAAATCTAGGCGCGATCGCCGCTATACTAAATAGTCGAGATTTAGTCTTATCTGATCAATATAACCATTCTAGCCTAAAAAATGGCGCAAATCTCAGCAATGCAACGGTGATAAATTACCTCCATAGCAATATGGAAAATTTAACCTTAAAACTAGAACAAAATCGCGAAAAATATCGCCGTTGTTTAATTATAACTGATAGTGTTTTTAGCATGGATGGTGATTTATGTCAACTTATAGAATTATTAAATATTGCTGAAAAATATAATAGTATGCTCTTAATTGATGAAGCCCATGCTACCGGAGTTTTAGGTAAAAATGGTGCAGGATGTGTCGAACATTTCCACTGTACAGGTAAACAATTAATACAAATTGGTACTCTGAGTAAAGCTTTAGGCAGTTTAGGTGGCTATGTTGCCGGTGACTATATGTTAATTGATTTTCTCCGAAATCGTGCGCCAAGTTGGATCTATACCACTGCTTTATCACCTCCAGATACAGCCGCCGCATTAGCCGCAGTCAATATTATCCAAGCAGAACCCCAACGACGACAAAAATTATGGGAAAATGTCATATATTTAAAAAAATTAATTGCTCAAGAATTACCTAATTTAAAATTATTACCATCTGAGTCGCCTATTATTTGTATTCAGTTAGAAAATGCTGCTATGGCTTTACAAGTTGGTAAACTATTAAAAGCCAAGGGTATTTTTGCCCCTGCTATTCGTCCCCCCACAGTCCCAACAAGTCGAATTAGAATTTCAGTTATGGCAACTCACGAAATGGAGCATATTCATAAATTAGTAGAGGTTTTACAGGATATATTTTTAAAGGGTAATAAAGCATAAATACCAGAATTTAGAGTATTAGATACAAATAAATTATATAAATAGGTTATTTTTGATGTAAGTATAGTATAAAAAATATTTTGTACAGAGAAAATTTGAATTGACAAGATAATGACATTTGCCTAATAATTATGCCAAACTGGTGATATAGCTAAATATAGTTAGGTACATAGTTAGGTACATAGTTAGGTACATAGTTAGGTAAAAATTATATGCGTTTCTTGGGCTGGCGAGTTTTAGTGCTGTGTCTGGTAGGTGTTTTGTCGGGGGAATTGGCGGCGATCGCACAAACTGATAATAATTCTAATCAGGGATGGATGGGACAGCCTATCCAGGAAACAGGGGAAACTGAAGCCCCAGGCAGGCCGGAATTTTGGCCAGACGCGCAACAAATTTATCAAGATACTATTTATTTACTCGATCGTGTAGAAACAGCGATCGTTAGTGCTGATGCTAAGGATATTCGTATTATTAACGGACAAATAACCCAGCATTTAATCTCCCTTGATAAGTTTGTCAAAAAATACACACCGCGAGCAAATCGTCTTTGTTTACCATCAGCAACAGTAGAAAAAATAACTGATTTATCTCCTAAACAACAAAAGATTTTTTGTAGTATATATCTAAGTCGAGAACAATTACAACCTTTGCAACCATTTTTAAATCGTCAATTACAAAATCTTGCTGATATTTTAGAAAATAAATCTAGCCAATTTACCACTAATAGAAACATAGAAAATACTCTGGATAATTCCCAGCCATCCTTATCAAATTCCATACCAAAATCAGCTAATAATAACCCCGTAATTGGTTTAAATTCTAAACAACCTTTAGCTGAATATGAAGCCCCCGTAAAGCCAGCGATCGCACCACCAGAAGAAGCAAAATTATTATTACAAAAATTACAACAAAAAATCGAACAAAATCTTAAAGAATTTCCCCCATCAGTTAATTTTGTAACAACGGCAGAATTAAAAGCCGAAAGTGCTAAGTCAATTAATACCGTACCTGATTATGAATTAGAAACTTATAGTAAATTTCTGAAAATACCTAACACGGGAATTACTAAAATTTTACCTGCCCAAGCCTATATAGCCCCTCCTAATACCATCCAAAATCGTCTCGCCCTCACCC
>CAWUOF010000278.1:0-6057 GCA_963923765.1 uncultured bacterium
GATGTAGACCCATCCGCCTTGCAATGTCCTATCCCAGCAGGACAAAAAAGCCCTTTACAATACAACTGTTCAGGGAAACACGCAGGAATGTTAGCCGTATGTCGCCAACGAAATTGGCCATTAAATAACTACCTCCAGCGATCGCATCCTGTCCAGCGCTTAATTTTGGCCAAAGTAGCAGAATTACTGCGAATGCCCGCAGAAGAATTTATCTGTGCTAGAGATGACTGCGGTGCCCCCACCTATGTCATGCAAATCGGGCAAATGGCCACTTTATACGCCCAGTTAGCTTCTGGCAACAATGTAGATATGGAACGCATAGTTCGCGCCATGACCCATCATCCCTCAATGGTATCGGGTGACGGGGAATTTGATACCGAACTAATGCGTTTAAGCGAAGGCGAATTAGTCAGCAAGTCTGGTGCTGAAGGAGTACAATGCATTGGCCGAGTCGGGGAAGGTATGGGGTTAGCCATTAAAGTTATGGATGGATCCCAACGAGCTAAATATGCTGTAGCCATTCATTTACTAAAACAAATGGGCTGGATAACTCCCACCATTGCCGAAACTCTGTCGGAAAAATTTATGACCCTAAGCCAGTACAAACGCTTAGAAGTAATAGGGGAATTGTCCCTGTTATAGAAAAAAATTTAGCTCCCTAATTTGGTAAAAAAATAATTCAAATTAGGGGTTGCTTTTTTCTCAACCTTGTGTTTTAATGTATAGAGTGAAGAAAAAGCGACGCGGGATAGAGCAGACTGGTAGCTCGTCGGGCTCGCAGGTAAAATTAACTAGACGCTTATTAGTTAATTCTGCAATGGGCTGTACGCCAGGAAACTAGCGTGCGATCGCCTCTCAAATTCGGGGAAGCCTGTAGCGTGGTAATCCCGAGCCAAGCTCCGGTAACGGAGAAGGTGTAGAGACTCTATGGGAGGTACCCTAACAGTTAGGCTGAGGGTAAAGAGAGAGTCCAGACCCCAAACTGGTATAACCAGGCAGCGAAAGCTGTAGATGGTATGCATAACCCGAAGGTCAGCGGTTCAAATCCGCTTCCCGCCATTAAAAAGTCTTATCCTAAAGAGGATAGGGCTTTTTTATTTTTATTTTTTTTATACTTACGCAAAAAGAACCCCGACTGGTCGGGGAATAAATGGCAGAAGAAAGATAAAATCAATATTCATTTCTCAGTTTAAACTAGCCAAAATCCTAACATTCCAAATCAAGTTATTTTCTTGGTCGAATAAACAAACACCAACAATGTCTAGGATTACTTTTACTTTCGGGGCTGCATTCTTCGGCTATATGAGTATAATCATACCAAATTGCTTCGCCAGTATGAGAAAAATCATAGCCACCACCTCTAATTGCCCGACCCCAAGGATCGTGAGCTAAAAAGTCAGTTTTTGCATCCGAATAACCAATTAGACAAATAATATGTCCATTATGGGTAAAATATCCACCTATAGTACAAGGTCTTTCCGCATCTAATTCCTTTTTGATATCTGTAAAACTAGCTGTAGTAGTATAAGTAGCATCAAATCCATAAACTCTTACTACTTCAGCTATTTGATTACCATCCAAGCGATGCATACCCCGATTAACCATATAAAGATATAGTTCATCTTCGAGTTGTTGATTAGGATTATTTGGTCTAACTCCATGATAATCCAAAATCATCGCCACACTGGTTAAAAAACAACTAGAATTAGGTTGATAGGCATTATCGTATTGTGCTTTAAACCTAACAGGCAATATTATTTCCTTTGGTTTTTTAATAACTCTGCCTTTGTTACTGCTAGAAGTCGATATTTGTAAAGTTTGACCACCAGATAAAATTCTGGCGTGATTTTGAAAAACATACCATCGAGTAAAGCCCTTTATTGGGGTTTTTAGTTCTATTAAAAAATGCCCCCTATCAAGGCCATATACATTAATGGGAAATTTAGCATCTTGTGTTACAGAATGTAAATCTTCGGGTGCATATAAGCTAGACTGCTCTATTCCCGGCTTCATCACTGTATTTTGGGTTATGAGTATTTCCAGCATCAATTATTTACCCAATAAAATTATATATCATCAATCTAAATAAATACTATAACCGAATTGATACCGACTAACAGAGAGAAAAACTTATTGTTTTGATAGAGACTATTACCAAGCTAGGGCCATACCATCTGACCGGGGTTCCGAAGCTGCTACTAAAATGTCATGATGGCGTAAAATTACCTGGCCCCGACCAAATAAACCCGGTTGAGCGCCATAGGGACGAGAAGCAGCTAGATTTTCCTTGACTAAATCATCGCGATCGCCAATTTTCGCCACATCATGCCCCTTTTCTATAAGTCCCATCATCACCGACTGAGACACCATAGGCTCTAATAATATCCGATTATCGGCAATAAACTGCCATCTAGGGGCATCCAAAGCCGCTTGAGGATTCATCCCATAATCCACCATATTTACTATCACTTGCAAATGTCCCTGGGGTTGCATCGGCCCTCCCATCACCCCAAACGGCCCCAAAGCTTCCCCATTTTTAGTGATAAACCCAGGCATAATTGTATGAAAAGGACGTTTACCAGGGCCAAATTCATTAGGATGTCCTTTTTCCAGAGAAAAACCAGCACCTCGATTTTGCAGGGCAATACCTGTACCTGGAATCATTACACCACTACCAAAACCCATATAATTTGATTGAATAAAAGACACCATTAAATCATTATCTGCTGCGGCTAAATAAACAGTGCCACCTTTTGGTAAACCAGGTTGAGCTAAAGGAATTGCCATATTTCCTATCAATTGACGACGCATAGCCGCATAGGATTTATCTAACAAATAATCAACCGAAAATTCCATATAATTAGGGTCAGAAGTATATCTATGCACATCCGCAAAAGCTAATTTCATTGCTTCAATTTGCAGATGATAACTATCGATCGACTCCCTGGGATATTTAGCTAAATCAAATCCTTCTAAAATATTTAACCCCATTAAAGTAGCCAATCCTTGGGTATTGGGGGGAATTTCCCACACATTATAACCGCGATAATCAGTAGCGATCGGCTGTACCCATTCTGCTTGATGACTAGCTAAATCTTCTGGAGTTAAAAAACCACCACTAATAGCAGCAAAATCAGATATTTGTTGTGCTAAACGACCTCTATAGAAACTTTCCCCACCTGTTGCGGCAATTTCCGCTAAAGTTTTTGCATGAAGTTCACTTCGCCAAATTTCCCCCACCCCAGGCGATCGACCTCCTGGAAAAAATACATCTTTTAAAGTTTGAAATTCTTTACCACTTTTAGATAAATAAATTCCTTCAGCACATCGCCAAGCATCCGCAGTTACTGGTGATACTGGAAAACCAGACTCTGCATAACGAATAGCCGGTGTAAATAACTGCTCAAAAGGTAATTTTCCCCATCTTTCCCAGATGTTACGCCATGCCGAAACTGCACCTGGTACTGTTACTGTTTGCCATCCATAGGGATTAATTTTATCTTTATTAAAATATCTTTTTGTTAAATTTTGCGGACTTTTTCCCGAAGCATTTAAGCCATGTAAATTACCATCCCAAACTAAGGCAAAAGCATCGGAACCTATACCATTAGAAGTAGGTTCTACCACAGTTAAAGTAATAGCCATTGCTATCGCTGCATCTACAGCATTACCACCTAAATTAAACATTTCCATACCGGCAAGTGTTGCCAGGGGTTGACTGGTGGCTACGGCACATTTTTTACCGAGAATTACTGGGCGTGAAGATGGGTAGGGATAGTTGGTAAGGTTATTTGGCAGTAGTGTCATGGGTGATGAAAAATATACAAGGCAACAGGCAACAGGGAATAACTAAGAAAAGGTACTTGCTGATTACCAATTTTTTAGCTTTTGTTTATATCCAGTTATCATATCTGATTATCCTGGTTTTTCGGAAAATCTGTTTGATAATACATAAAATGATGCGATCGCAACCTTATTTACAGTAAAACCACACCCAAAAACCTTACTTTATAAAGTTTTGTAAATTTTTTAGCAAATTTGCATAATAGTTTGGTGTTTCACCGATATTTCATTAGAGGTCAGCAAAATCTATTCCATATCTATTCCATAATTTTAGCTTACCGAACTTATCGCCAGATGCGATATTTAATAGCCCAGGAGAGTCTTAATGATTATTCTCAAAAAAAAAGGCGAATCGATTCAACTGTCCAAAAAAATTTCGACTGTAGATATCAAATTGAATTGGACAAAAGGAGTTGATTTAGATATTCATGCCTTTTACCAGACTAAAAGCGGTATATTGGGACATATTTATTTTGCCAACAAGGGAAGTTTAAATGAACCGCCTTGTATTCAGTTAGATAAAGATACTGGTATTGGCAATCAAGCAGGTGACAATCAAGAGAATATCAAAATTTCTACGCTAGTCCATATAGACTCCATACTCATTGCTACTAATATTTTTCGATTGTTTGGTTTTTTGTCTCAAGGGGATAATTTTGCCAAGTATGATGGTAAAGTATTAGTTACAACTGATGTAAGCGATCGCATCGAAGTACCGTTAATATCAGAGGAAATAGGCAAATGGTGTGTGATCGCTAAAATAGATAATACCGATCCGTCACTTCCGAAAGTGGTAAATATTAACAGGGTACAAAAATCCGCACCAAATCTGAATGATTTTTGATGGTATTCCATTGCCTAATTCAGAATAACTACTTTCGTTATCCAAATAGTTGCGTATAGAGAAATAAAAATCATGTCAATTAACCTCAGTAAAGGCGGCAGAATCAATCTTTCCAAAGAAGCCCCTAGTTTAAAAGAAGCTGGAATTGGTTTAGGATGGGATGTCAATGCTACAGATACAGGTGCAGCTTTTGACTTAGATGCTTCAGTTTTTATGTTGGGAAATAATGGGAAAATTCCTAACGAACAATACTTTGTTTTTTACAATAATTTAGCATCTCCTGATGGCTCATTAAAACATTTAGGAGATAACAGAACTGGACAGGGAGAAGGTGATGATGAGGTAATTCAGATTAATTTAGACAAAGTAGATCCGACGATTCAGGAAATAGTTTTTATTGTAACTATCCACGAAGCAGAGACAAGGCGACAAAACTTTGGACAAGTCAGGAATTCTTTTATCAGAATTTATGACCAAATTACAGGGAAAGAGATTACTAAGTATGAGTTAGAAGAGGATTTCTCCCGAGAAACTGCCATCGAATTTGGTCGGTTGTACAAGAAAGATGGTGATTGGCGATTTCAAGCTGTAGGACAAGGTTATAACTCAGGATTGCAAAGTTTTGTAGATAAATATGCCTCTTGAGTCAGAATCCAAGCATAACAACTTACTCGGAAATTAAACCCGAATTTTATGGCTATCAAACTTGAAAAACAAGGCGATTCCCACAAGATAAACCTTACTAAGTCTAATAATTCCCAATCTCTAATCGTTCATGTTAATTTTGACTGGGAAGAATTACAAAAGAAAAGTAGTGGATTATTGGGGGGATTATTTGGCAGCGAAAAACAAGCTGCCGATCTTGATTTAGGTTGTATGTATGAGATGGCGAATGGAACAAAAGGAGTTATTCAGCCTTTAGGGGGTAACTTTGGCTCTAAAACATCTTCACCCTATATCTTTCTTGACAAAGACGATCGTACTGGAGAAACGGCTGGGGAAAATATGTATATTTTCCGAACCGATTTGATTAAAAGGGTGATGTTTTTTGGTTTCATTTACGAAGGTGCTCCTGATTTTAAATCTGTGAAAGGACGTATGCTTTTTAAGGTAAGCAATGGCGAGGAAGTTTATCTGGAATTGAATAATCCAGATAGTAATCGATCGTTTTGTGCGGCAGCGTTAATTAAAAATGTCGATTCGCAAGTGGCGATCGTGAAAGAGGAGAAATACTTTACTGGTCATCAGGAAGCAGATAAATATTACCAATTTGGATTTAATTGGACTTCTGGCAGTAAGTAAACTAAGTTTGTAAGTGTGCATATCAGGTAAAAAAATCATATTTTAACTGTACAAATATATAATTTTTG
>CAWUOF010000279.1:0-6054 GCA_963923765.1 uncultured bacterium
ATGTGTATAAGAGACAGCAATTCCCCAATTCCCCCCTGCCCAATGCCCAATGCCCAATGCCCAATGCCCAATGCTTTCTTAGTCTTTTTGTAATTCAGCAGTTTGTACAGGAATGGTAAGAGTTCGATCGCTACGGATGAGTTTTAATTGCAATATTTGACCGAGTTTGCTTTCTTCTATTATATTTTGGAGGCGATCGGCACTGGTGACGGAATTGCCGTTAATTTCGGTAATTACATCTCCCGCTCGCAAGCCAGCGATCGCCGCTGGAGTATCTGGTATAACTCGAACAATTAAAACGCCGTTAATTTCTGGCAAAATAAAGGATGTATTAGGATCTTTATTATTTTCTTGAGCCAGAGCAGGATTTAAATTAGCAATTTGTACTCCTATATAGGGATGAGGTATTTTTTCCCCTTTAACGAGTTTATCTTGAATCGCTTTTGCTGTGTTAATGGGTATAGCAAAGCCAATACCTGTGGCATTGGCGCGAATGGCTGTATTAATACCAATTACTTCCCCTTGATCATTTAAAAGTGGGCCGCCAGAATTACCAGGATTAATAGCGGCGTCAGTTTGGATGAAGTCTAAACGTTTGTCGGGTATGCCTACTTGGGCACTGGAACGATTAAGAGTGCTAATTATACCTAGAGTAACAGTATTATTTAATCCAAAAGGATTACCAACAGCGATCGCCCAGTCTCCTACTTGGATCTGGGAAGAGTCCCCTAGAGGGGCTACAGGTAAATTAATCCCTTTAGCATTAACTTTAACTACTGCTAAGTCTGTAATTTCATCTATACCTTGAACTTGGCCAGTCAGGTTACGTCCATCTTTGAGGGTAATTTTTACCTTATCAGCTTTGTCTACTACGTGGGCATTGGTAAGGATAATACCGCTTTTATCGATAATAAATCCGGAACCTTCTCCCCGTACTATTTCCCGTTGCGGGCTTCTGGGTATCATTTCATCATCAAAGAAACGACGGAAAAATGGATCTTCAAAAAATGGGTCAGGGCTGCGCCTGGTGATAGTCCGTTCAGTTTCAATTAGTACTACTGCTGGGCCTACTCGATTGACGGCGGCAGTAACAAAGTTGTTGTTTGTAGCTAAGGCTGATATAGGTACTGCTTGGCTAGGCAGGTGGGGAATACTCCAAGATATGATTACGGCTAATAGTATTGTTAGTAGGTAGGTTACGATCGCCGGGGTTTTATTGGCAAATTGTGGTAATTTCATAGTCTGTATTTGGGTTTTGAGTTAATTTGCTAGAGTGTTTTTGCTTAGATATAATATGTGAATGGTGATAGTTATTAGTATATTTTTATCAATTTTGGAATTTTTGCCAATAATCTTGGGTAGAGAAGTTACCGATTTTTGATTAGGTGGATAACCGATCGCTTATGATTACCTATTTTAAAGTTTTTAAAGGTTTGTTAGTAGGATTTATGTTATTAAAGGCAATGGTAATCAGGTTATAATTTCAATATTTTATTAGGTAATATTTGGCTAGATTTTTAGTTTTATTTTTTGTTACAAATAAAACTGCTATTATTTAATGAAATTCAGATTACCTCGAAAATTTGTTGATTTCAATGGCTGTTTACAGCTTTATTTACATGGCCACTTCTAAACTTCCCTTTGATGCCGATCGCGACCATATTCATGCTGACCATTCTCACGACCACGAATTAGCTGGCCATTCCCATATTCACAGTCAAGAGTCATTACGTAAAATTATTAATCGTTTATCTCGTATTGAGGGTCATGTTAGGGGTATTAAAACAATGGTACAAGAAAGCGCTGCTTGTCCTGATGTTTTAATGCAAATTGCGGCGGTAAGGGGTGCCCTCGATCGAGTGGCAAGGATTATTTTAGATGAGCATTTAACAGAGTGTATCGCTCGTGCGGCTAAAGAAGGTAATATTTCTGATGAAATTGAGGAACTGAAGGCGGCTTTAGATCGATTTTTACCTTAAATCAATAGTTTGCTAAGAAAGTTTAAAAAAATAGGTGTTTTTTCTTGAGAAAATATGGTTTTTAACTGTGTAAATTACATAGAAAAACGGTGGTTTTTTCAGAAAAAATACTTATTAATATAATGTATAAGGATCTATTTAATTCTTACAGGAAAATTATTATGTATGTTTGCTTGTTAACTTGGTTTTCTGTGCTTATACTTAAGCATAGTCAGAATCAAGGTTTCACAATTATTGATTTTTTATGTCATTTATTTTTAATTGGCATTTTAATGATAGGTGGCCCATTATGCTTAAATGCTAATAATCAAGGGGGCAATAATGGCTATCGACTGCGGACAATTTTGGTATTACGTGGTAGGTAGTTAGTATTTTTTTATATTAAGTAAAGGCGATCGCAATTTTTAGTTTTAGGTTATTTGCAACAGATAATTGCGATCGAGGGAATTGAATTAATTAGTATTACAAAAAATCCCGCTATTTTGACTTTACTAAAAATTGTTTTAACTGTAATAAAGTTAAAGTTTGCCCTAAATTTAATGGTAATACAGAAATACCTTCGAGGCGAGATTGTACCCAACCTTCGCCCCAGTACCATTCGTGAAAGCCATCTATTCCTTGACTTAATAACATTCGTAAACAATTAGACTCGGCTACATCTACATAATGACAAATAGCGATCGGACCTGTCCAACTCGTAAAAGTTAAGCCTGGATAAAAACGGTCTGGCAAGCCAGGAGAAAAATTTTGGGTTAAAAGCCATTGTTGTAATTTATCAGGTCGTAATAAACTGTCAGCGATCGCACTGGCATCGGCTTGTATTTCAATTCTAATGTTGCTTTGTTGAAATTTTCCTAACATGGTATTAAATAACTCACTCCACTAAATAAATACTTGCTAAAAGTGACTAACCTAAGCTGATATAAATATACAAAGCAGAAACAATTTAGGGCGCTCGGTAAGGGTGCATCTCATATTTGGAAAAAAAGAATATTTTGAGTATATAAATATCTATAATTTTGGGGCATAGTCCATGAAGGGCGCTTTAGCGCAACAACGGGTTTTTACAATGAGAGAGATGCACTCGATCGATAATTATACTATCCCCTAAATTCAGACAAAAGTGCCAAACTAGAGAAAGCAAAACATACACAAACACAAGGTTATTACATGGCCGATCAGCTAATTCGCGCTACAGCAGCCGATGGGGGTATTCGCGCCGTTGGGGTTATTACAACACGCCTCACGGAAGAAGCAAGGCAACGCCATAAACTCTCCCCTGTAGCCACTGCCGCTTTAGGGCGTACCATGTCAGCAGGGCTATTACTAGCCTCCAGCATGAAACGACCTGGGTCAAGAGTCAACCTCCGCTTTAAAAGTGATGGGCCTCTAGGTGGTATTTTAGTAGATGCCGGCTTAGATGGCACTGTTCGAGGCTGCGTAGATAATCCGGATGTAGAATTACCCTTAAAACCTAATGGTAAGCTAGATGTAGGCAAAGCCGTAGGCAATGGATACTTTTATGTTATTCGTAATGTTGGCTACGGTTATCCTTATTCTAGCACAGTTGAAATAGTTTCTGGTGAAATTGGCGAAGATATTGCCCATTATTTAGTTAATTCTGAACAAACTCCTTCGGCGGTAGTTTTAGGAGTTTTTATTGATGGTAATGGGGTGACAGCTTCCGGGGGTTTGCTGTTACAAGTTCTGCCTAAATCTGCTCGCGATGAAACTTTAATTACGACTTTGGAATCTCGTGTGGCTGCTTTATCTGGTTTTACACCACTGTTACAAGCTGGAAAAACTTTACCTGATATTTTTGAAGAGTTATTAGGGGATATGGGCTTAGAAATATTCCCAGAAGTACAATTAGTTCGTTTTGATTGCGGTTGCAATTGGGAACGAATGTTAGGGGCTTTAAAAATGTTAGGTGAAGTTGAACTGCAAGATATGATAGAAAAAGATAATGGCGCGGAAGCAACTTGTCATTTTTGCGGGGAAGTTTACCAAGCTACCAGTGATGATTTAGCAGAAATTATAGAAATTTTACGCACAGAATCTGCTAATGCTTAGGAAGTTATTTTTACATTAAATCAATAAAAGTAAATATAACTTTTCTATAGATTAAACCTCTTGTGAAAGTATGAAACTTTGTCATTCTGAGCGACAGCGAAGAATCTCCGAGTTCACTACACTGCAGTTCCTTCGCTGCGCTCAGGACTCAGTATGACATATTATTTTGGCAAGAGGTCTATTGTGTGAAATTTACTAAGATGATTAAATACCTGACTTTTAAACAAGTTGGGTATTTTTTTTATATCTAATTAAGTTAAGTATTCTAAAATAGGTTGAGTTGAAATTAAGGAAATTTAACCATCTACAACTCTGTAAAGGTTCAGTCTAATTTTATTCTAGTTAAAATTTAATATTGTCAAAAATGCGTTAACGTAGAATAAATTAATATGACTATCTTTAGTGCCTGTGTTGCTAAATAGACCCTTTCTGTTTACTTGCTTGACTATTTCTGCGCTAATTTCCTTGAGTGGCTGCGCTAATACTAAATTTGGCCAATCCCTCGAACAATCCCTAGCAGCAGATCCTCGCCTTAAAGAAGAGGCAAATATTACTAAATCGATCGATAATTCGCCGCCCGTTGCTAATACTCCCATTACTCCACCTGCGCCACAATTACCCGCCGATTTTCCGGGGGAAATTCCCCGTTATTCTAACGCCCAATTAGTAGAAACTCGTCAAGAATCATCGGAAAATGGGGTGACTCGTTGGACAACTACAGATCCAGTTAATATAGTTCAGAGTTTTTACCAAAAACAATTTAAGGATAATAAATGGGAGATAGTAAATCAAAATTCTGCCGATCAACCAATAAATTTAGTTGCACGTCAAGATAATTTACAGGTGACAGTATCAATAAAACCTTATCCTGCTGGGCAAAATTCCCCCATAGCAACGGAATTTACTATTGAGTACGATCGCAGTAAAATAGCTAATCAACCTAGCCCAACTCCTACTACTAAACCAACAGTAACAGCTACTCCTACTCCTACTCCTACTCCTACTCCTAGTGAAAAAGAAACCGCTTCTCCTAAACCAGTGGAAACTCAGAAAATATCTGCTGATTTTCGCAAATATATAGAAGATTTGACAAAATTAGGATTATTTGCGGAAGCATCTGGAAATACTACTAAAAGTAATAGCGATCGCCCTAGTAATATAATTTTAACTGAAGCAAATAAACCTATTACTCGACGAGAATTTGCTCGCTGGTTGTTTACAGCTAATAATTTAATTTATGCTAACCGATCTGGATATCAAATTCGCCCTGGAGTTGCTAATAGTGAAGTGGCTTTTCAAGATATAACCGCCAAAGATACTGATTTTGAAGCTATTCAAGGTTTAGCAGAAGCTGGTATAATTCCTAGTCCTCTTAGTGGAGATAATACGGCGGTAACTTTTCGCCCTGATGCAATTTTAACTCGTGAAGAGTTGTTAGTATGGAAAGTACCTTTAGACCTGCGGAAAACTTTACCTAATGCTGCTGTAGAAGCAGTGCAACAAACTTGGGGTTTTCAAGATGTAAATAAAATTAATCCGAAAGCTTTGCGATCGATATTAGCAGATTTTTCTAATGGAGATTTGTCAAATATTCGGCGGGCTTTTGGTTTTACATCTTTATTTCAACCTAAGCGATCGGTAACGCGATCGCAAGCGGCTGCCGCTATTTGGTATTTTGGCACTCAAGGTGATGGACTATCAGCCCAAGATGCTTTACAAACCAAAAACCAACCCCAGCAACAGTCATCTCCTCCACCCACAAATTAATAATTTTTCCTAACAAAAATCGCCGATATACCCAAATTATCAATATAAATTATAAATAACTTGATATAATCTGTGTATATCGGTGATTGTATCTTCAAAATTTTATGTAATTGCATGATTTTGTATCGTTAGAACAACATCACTACCTATCACCACCTATCATAATACATAACCATTTCTTCCCTATTCCCTGCTATTACCCAACTCTCCCAAAAATTACCCACATAGCAGAATA
>CAWUOF010000280.1:0-6029 GCA_963923765.1 uncultured bacterium
CTCGTGGGCTCGGAGATGTGTATAAGAGACAGATATCGAAAAATTTAGCATAATGGCTGATGACATTGTTAGAAAAATCATATTTTAATAATAGTGATAAATCGTATTAGATTTAATACCAAAAATAATATGTATCAAAAATTTAGAATTTTTTAATATTCCCAAAAATCCAATAGTCATAAATACTAATTTTGGTAAAAAATTTTACTTACTTAAATAAGTAGTATCTTTACTTATACCAGAACTTATACCAGATATTTAAAATGAGAAAAAAAATACTTAAAAAAATATAAAATGTGATATGCATCACAAGCAATAATTATTAGAGATGATAACTTAAAAAACAAATTGTTAGGAAACTATTTAAGAATCACTATCTGAAACAAAGATTAAATAAATATTAAAGGCAGTACTTAGGGATGGGATGAATTATGGTAGCGACAATTTCTTCTGAAGTAGCAAAAGTTCTTCAAGATTTATTAACTGAACTATTAGAAAATAGAAGTTGCGGACAGCTAATAATAGAAAATAGAGGAAATGAATGGCATCTTTATTTTTTCCGAGGGCGTTTACTATATGCTATAGCTTCTCAGCATAGAGTTAGACGCTGGAATAGAGCCATAAAACTAGCCTGTCCAGAATTACAATTAGATACAAAAGCCTTAAAATCAGTAAATAAAATTTGGGAATATGACTTATTGCATCAAGCAGTGAGTCAAAATCAGCTAACCATAGCTCAAGCAAAATCAGTTATCCGCATTAACACCCAAGAAATATTCTTTGCTTTAGCCAGTAATTCCAATTGGAGATATCGTTGGTTGCCAGGTCAACCTGCCCTAAATAATATAGCATTTAACCTAACCTTATCTGCCTTAGAAATAGAGCAAGCTTTTGAAAAAGCTAATCAGCAGTGGCAGCAATGGCAAAATAAAGGATTAGGGCATATTAGTCCGGAATTAGCACCAATTTTGAAACAACAACAAAATAGTCAAACAGGATTTGTGCAATATCTAAACGGGCAAAATACATTATGGGATATTGCTTATACGATGCGGCGTCCAGTAGAAGCAGTAGCTAACGCCCTATTGCCTTTTGTGGAAAAGGGTGCGATCGAGTTAAAAGAAGTAGCTGATGTACCAGCATACTTTTTACTAGAGGCAAACAAAAACAATGATGGGACAAATATTAATTCTGAACAGAAACAGCCCCTAATAGCTTGCATTGATGATAGTCCCGTAATTGCCCAAGCATTAGAAAATATCGTAAAACCTGCTGGATATAGATTATTAAAAATCACTCAACCTCTCCAGCAAATGTCTACTTTGGTGAAAAACAAACCAGACTTAATATTTTTAGATTTGGTAATGCCCGATGCTAGTGGTCATTCTTTATGTAGCTTTATGAGAAAAACCCCAGCCTTTCGAGAAACACCCATAGTTATTCTGACAAGTAAAGATGGCTTAGTTGATCGTACCAGGGCCAAATTAACAGGAGCTTCTGATTTTTTAGTCAAGCCTCCAGAAGCTGAAAAAGTATTACAAGTTATCCAAAAATACTTAAAAGTTTAAAACTTAATATCTCATTAACACCAGATGGGGGGGCACTATGTCTCCCCATTAACTATTTGGGAAAAAATACATAAATAGTATATAATCAAAATTGTTTAATTCATATAGCAGGGAACAGGCAACAGACAATAGACAATATAGCAAGAAAAATTATAACCTCTCAGTTTGCTATAACAGTCTTTGTCCTAATTTTGTCCTGATTTTGTTAACTGCTATTATATTTTGTATCATATCAGACTAAAGAAGAGCGATCGCACTTTTTTTATTAGTAAAGCTCGGTTGACTGTCTGTATAATATACGTCGTCTAAGTAGACAACGTGAAAATGATACAAACTTACTTAAATTAGTAAAAAAATCAAAGAGTATATGACGACCAGAGTTTTAGTTGTAGAAGATAGTCTAACTGAGGCTAACTACCTATCAGAATTATTGAAAGATCAAGGGTTTAAAATTGTCAACGTAACTACAGCAGAAGCAGGTAGTAAAATAGTTGAGGAAAAAGAAATAAACCTAATTTTTTTAGATGTGGTATTGCCAGGTAAAAGTGGATTTGAATTTTGTAGAGCTTTAAAAAATAATGAGCAAACTAAAAACATACCTGTAATTATTTGTTCAAGTAAAAATACAGAAATAGATAAAAAATGGGGTTTAAAACAGGGGGCCTCAGCTTATTTAACTAAGCCTGTAGATAAACAGGAATTAATGCAAGTTTTAAGCTCGTTAAACTTTTTGAATATATAATTATTAGGTAATGGGGTAATGAGGAAAATAACATGATGCTAAAAGCGAAGTTGGTCAAATTAGATATTTATCAAATTTCGGCAGTATTAGTAAATGTAATAAGAATATTTATCTAATGGTGCTGGAAAATACTGAACCTACATTACCCATTACCAGATTTACCTAATAAAATGAAAAAATTTTTAAGTTTTGTATTAACTAAAGATATTCATGCCATGCTACCAACAGAACAGGTAGCAGAAATACTTAACTTACCGCCAGATCAAATAGCGCCTATACCAGATATGCCACCAGCAGTATTGGGAATTTGTAATTGGCGAGGGGGAATATTATGGTTATTAGATTTAGCGCAAATATTAGATTTTAAACCTCTATATGCTCAAGATTGGCGGCAGCAAAACTATAGAATTTTAATATTACAAACTAAAAATAACATTTTAGGTGTAGCAGTTAATCAAGTGGGGCAAATGATAAATTGCGAAGAAGAACAGATTAAAAGACCACCAGGGGTAAAAAATAAACCTTTACTAGCTAACTGCTTAAAAGGACAATGGCAAAACCCGAACGGAAAAACTTTGTTATTATTAGATGCAGAAGCGTTATGCGCGATCGTGAGTAATGCCAAAGATCCCAGCGAAGTACTCAGAGGATAAATATTAAAAATTTGCGTGGATCTACGGATTTATTTAGTTGGCTTTAACTTTAAAACCAAAAAACCAGGCGAAAACTACAATGACTCAAACACCCTATAGATCAAATATCCCCAGAAGAGAATATGAGCGATCGCAGCTAATACCTGCACCGCCAGCAAAAGCAATTCCTTCGCTACCCCCAGGGGGAGACGGAGAAAATGGGCGAATACCGGTAGTAGAAGAACACTTCCACCCCAGCCATCAAAACTCCAGCTATATTAATAACAATTATCCCATCACAAGCACCCAGAAAAAAGTTTTTGCAGAAGAACTAAATAGCCTCATGTCTGGCATCAACGAGATGGCAGAAAAAATGCAAGACTTACTGCAAAAACAAGAACAAGTAGCAGAACAATCACAAATACTAAATGAAATTACTTCCCACATACGGCAAAATCTGAGCTTAGAAGTAATATTTTCCACCGTAGTGCAAGACATCCGAGAAATTCTCCAAGTAGATAGAGCCGTAGTTTATCGCTTTGAGCCAAATTGGGATGGTATAATAATTGCCGAATCAGTAGGCACAGGTTGGACAGCCGCTTTAGGAGCAAATCTTAGCGATCCATGCTTCCGAGACAGGTATATAGAACCCTACCAAAAAGGCAGAGTCAGGGCAATTAATAACATTTATGAAGCAGGTTTAGCTGAATGCCACATTAAACAACTAGAAAAATTTGAAGTTCAAGCAAATTTAGTAGCACCAATATTAGCTAACGATAAACTATTCGGTTTATTAATAGCTCATCAATGTGCAGAAACCAAAAATTGGCAAGAATGGGAAATTGAAATACTGAAACAACTAGGAATTCAAGTAGGTTATGCCATTGATCAGGCAATATTGGTAGAAAAAAAAGCCGAAACAGCCAGACTTGCTCAAGCTTTAAATAATATTACATTTCACATCCGGGAATATTTAAACGCGGATGATATTTTCAATGCTACCGTTGAAGATGTGCGAGATGTTTTGCAAACAGACAGAGCCATAGTATATCTATTTGATGCTAACTGGAATGGCACAGTAGTAGCTGAATCAGTAGGTTCTGGATGGCCGACAGCATTAGGTAAAAAAATTCCAGATCCCTGTTTTAAAGACCGTTACGTTAAACCGTATCAAAGGGGAAGAGTAAAGGCAACTGCTAATATTTACGAAGCCGGGTTAACCGAATGCCACATCGGACAGCTAAAACCATTTGAAGTAAAAGCAAATTTAGTAGCGCCGATATTATTTAACCAAAAATTGTATGGATTATTAATAGTTCATCAATGTGGTAGTACCAGAAATTGGCAAGAAGAAGAAATAGAATTTTTCAAACAGGTAGCAACTCAAGTAGGATTTGCCCTCGACCAAGCAATTATTCTACAAAAACAACAAGCTGCCGCGCAACGTAGCCAATTGTTAAATGAAATTACATCGCGAATACGTGCTTCTTTAAATCAAGAAGATATTTTTACGGTAGCAGTAGAAGACTTACGACAAGCCTTAGAAGCAGATAGGGTGATAGTTTATCGATTTGGGGAAAATTGGTTAGGAACAGTAGTAGCAGAATCGGTAACAAGGGGATGGGCTAAAACATTAAATACCAGTATAGATGATCCTTGTTTCCGGGAAGGTTATATTAAACCATACCTAAAAGGGCGAGTAAATGCGATCGCAAATATTCGGGAAGCAGGCTTAACAGAATGCTACATTTCCCAACTAGAAAGCTTTGGAGTAAAAGCAAATTTAGTAGCGCCAATAGTAGCAAATCAGAAATTGTATGGCTTGTTAATCGCCCATCAATGCGATAAACCGCGCAACTGGGAAGAATCTGATATTGACTTCTTTAAACAAGTAGCCACTCAGGTAGGATTTGCCCTCGACCAAGCGATCGTATTAGAACTACAACAAGCTGCCACAAAACGAGCGCAATTATTAAATGAAATTACCTCAAAAATTCGCGAATCTTTAAAAACAGAAGACGTTTTTACCGCCGCAGTAGAAGAAACCCAAGCAGCCCTACAAGTAGATAGGGTAGTATTGTGTAAATTAGATGAACAATGGCGAGGATTAATAATTGCTGAATCGGTAAATTTAGGTTATAAATCCTGCTTAGGATTGCGGATAGATGGTCATGCGTGCTTACATGAGCGTACAGCTAAACAATATCAGAAAGGAAAAGTAACAGCGATCGTCAACATCCATGAATCAGAAATGATAAAATGTCACGTTGGCGAACTAGAAATATATCATGTCAAAGCCCAACTAATAGCACCCATTTTAGTTAACCAACAACTATACGGACTACTAATTGCTCAACAGTGCGATGCACCTCGGAAATGGAAAGACACCGAAAGTGACTTTTTCAAACAAATAGCAACACAAGTAGGATTTGCCATAGACCAAGCTATCTTGTTAGAAAAACAACAAGCAGCCGTAAAACAAGCACAACTATTAAATGAAATTACCGCCAGAATTCGGGAATCATTAAAAACAGAACGGATATTTAACGTAGCCGTAGAAGAAACCCGAAAAGCCATGAAAGCCGATCGGGTAGTAGTATATCGCTTCGGTCCTAACTGGGAAGGAAATATCACTGCTGAAGCCTTAAACCCTGGCGGTCTATCAATTTTGGGAGGAACAGACGTACCTTGTTTCCCACCAGATTATGTTGAACCTTACGAAAAAGGTCGTGTGCAAGTTTTCTCAGACGTCACCAAAGCCAACCTTAGTGATTGTCACCTGCAACAATTAATGGACTGGAAAGTTAAAGCTAACGTAGTAGCACCAATTTTAGCTAACCAAAAACTATTCGGTTTATTAGGCGTGCATCAATGTTCCAGTATAAGAGATTGGCAAGAATGGGAAATACAACTATTTAAACAAGTAGCTATTCAAATGGGTTACGCCCTCGACCAAGCCTTCGTACTCGAACAGTTAGAACAAGCAAGAACTACCGCAGAAGCAGTAGCAACTCAACAACGACAACAAAAAGAAACTCTGCAAAAACAAATCGAAAAATTCCTTGAAGACATCGAAGGATCATTTAG
>CAWUOF010000281.1:0-6029 GCA_963923765.1 uncultured bacterium
TCTGGCTACACTCCTCAACCTGTCTGGCTTTTAACCTCATTGTCACCCCGTGAGAGTTTTGGCATATTTTTCTTACTGAAAAACAGCCTTCTCAACTAGGCCAAAGAAAGGCATTTGAGAAGGCTGAAATAGTAAAATTTTATATTTTAAGAAGCAAAGTTAATCATATTTTTGCTTCTGGAGAAAATAATGCAAATATCAACGCAAAATATAGTTTATCGCCACTTAACGTTACGCAACCATTTCCAAATTCCTGTTTGTCTTCTAATGAGAATTCCTTCGCTGTGTTCTTTAATTACTTCATGAAGTTCTTCTGTGGTAAATTGATAACCGCATTCTTGGGCGATTTTGATGAATTTTTCTGGAGTATCTACATTTATAAAATGGTTGCGTAAATGGTCATCAAGGGCTGCGTCTGCTAAAAATTTTATTGCACTTTCTTTTGACATATTTATAGTCTCCTGTTTGGGCTTTGTTAGTTTGCAATACCCAAATTACAATTCCGAATTTAGGGTTTTTTGTAAATGCACTCCTGATTTATAGAAATCGAGATGAATTTCAGCAAAAAGCTTGAGTTTAACAGGCTTATTATAAGCTATGCTGTATTTTTTGATTTTAAAATGATTAATGGCTGGTGTCTATAGGTAATTGGCTAATTTTTTTATTTTTTATTTTTATAATTCTTTATCATATATTTTGTAATTCCAAATAAAACAATCAAGATTATTTTTTAAATCAGCAAAACTTGATTATAATAATATAAGAATATTATTTTTTTGTAAATAAGAATTTTACATATTTTTTTATTTTTTTGCCTTATTTTATAAATAATGTCCAATCAAGGATTTTGTAAGTAAAATTATATAGGTTATTTAATAAAATAATGGGGGCGAAAAAATCTCAGAAAAACCGGGTTTCTCAAAATTAAACGATGGCAAGAAACCCGGCAGAAGAGATTAATTTATATCTAGGGAGATGATGTTTAGATATTTAAAATGATAGGTTGGAAATTGAGGATCGCGGCTTAGGTAGACTGAATTTGTAACAGTAAATTTTGTAAATTAACCCAATAAATTTCGGCTAAATGTGGCAGCACAATATGAGCATTACCAATGCGATTAATCTGGCCTAATCCTACAGCCCACATTCCCGCAGCTAAAGCAACTTCAATGCCAGGAGTAGCATCTTCTACGACTAAACAATGAGCCGGAGATAAACCAAGTAAATTAGCGGCAGAAATAAATCCGGCTCAGGTTTATTATTTTTAACGCTATAACGGCGATCGCATCTATTTTATCAGCAATTCCTAACTTATCAATTACCTGTTTAGAATTTTTGCTAACTGAGCCGATCGCTATTTTAATTCCTTGATGGCGTAAATCATCTAATGATATTCTTCGATATCAGTTAACACGCCATCTAAATCAAATATAACGCCGTAAATGGGTAAGCAAAATTACTGAGATTGACGAGGATTTTGGGGATTATTTTTTAATGGTTCAAATTGTGTTTGATGCAACATTAACTATTCTGCTGGGTTTAATTTCAAATCGAATTCATACCAGCGATCGCGCCATTGGATTTTAAATTGTAAACGATTCCAACTTGGGGGCAGGTGCGGATTAAGTATTGGTCCAGTTTCCGTTATCTGAAGACCAGCAAAACCAAAAATAACCGCTTGCCAAATACCACCAGTAGAAGCGGCATGAATTCCTTCATCAGCATTACCACGAACATCTTCTAAATCCACCATTGCTGCACGCATAAAGTGTTCATAAGCTGCGGTGAGTTTATCTATTTCGCAGGCTAAAATCGCGTGAATAGAAGGCCCCAAGGAAGAACCATAGGTATGATCTGTGCGAGGAGTGTAATAATTCCAGTTAGTTTCAATTACTTGTTTAGTATATTTTTCACGGAGCAAAAATAAGAGCATCAACACATCAGGTTGCTTTAATACTTGCCGTTGATTTGCTTTTGCAATTCCCAGGATACTTTGCATGGATTTTTGGCGCGGTTCATAATCATGCAAATTGATATCTTGTAAATTAAAAAAGCCTTCAAATTGCTCGATTAAACCAGTTTGTAAATCTTGAGAAATCCACAAATTTTTGCTAATATCCGCCCATATATCTAGTCGTTTTGGAGTAATTTTTAACTGAGTTTCTAACTCATTGGCGCGATGGGGATAGTTTTGGCGCAACCAATTTAATACAATTATTGCTGTTTCTAAATGCCATTTTACCATTTGGTTAGTAAAAGCATTATTATTAACATGATCGTGATATTCATCAGGGCCAATTACATCGCGAATTTCATAACGATTTTTTTCTGGATACCATTCAACGCGACAACCCCAAAAAACTGCCGTATCTAAAATTAATTCAGCGCCATAATTACTCATCCAGTCATCATCACCAGTCGCTTGCCAATATTGCCAAACACCATAAGCAATATCGCTAGTAATGTGTAATTCAATATCACCACACCAGATGCGAACTAATTCTTTGCTACCGTCGGCGAGGGGAACCCAACGGGGGCTAACTTCTTCACCTGTAGTGGCACTTTCCCAAGCAAACATTGCGCCTTCATAGCCAAAGTCTAGTGCTTTATGTCGTGCTTCGGCTAGGGTATGATAACGATAGTTTAGTAAATTTCGAGCTAGTTTTGGTTGAGTGAAAGTAAATAAGGGAAGCAGAAAAATTTCTGTATCCCAAAAAATGTGACCTCGATAGGAAAAACCTGATAAACTTTTGGCTGGGATGCTAACTCGATCGTCTTGCTGTGGGGCGGCTATAATTGCTTGAAATATATTGTAGCGAACTGCTATTTGTGCAATTAGATCTCCTTCTATAATTATATCGTTATTTTGCCATACCTGCGCCCAAGCTTCTATATGAGCCGATCGCAATGTTAAATAATCAGATACATTAGCTAATTTATCTTTAGCTGCTTTTACTGGTGTAGCAGTTTCTCGCGAAGTAAAAATAGTAACTATTTTATCTAGGGTTATTATTTTTCCTGGTTGTATATACATACTGGCAGCTACCGTAGGATAACCTTGGCATCCTTTAATTTGTATTTCTGTATTTTCGGTGTTATTTATCTGTAATTGGGTAGCTATTGCTAATTCAAGATTAGTATGGCGGGTGCTAGTATTTAGCCAGATAATATCTTCTTTTTCGCCTTGATCTAACCATTCCCAATGGCACACTCCTTGGTTATCTGGATAGCCGTTAATGCTGGATTGTATTTCAATTTCACCAGTAAAATCTACTGATAGAATTTGACAACGAATAGCGGTTAAATGTTGCTGGGCTAAACTGGCAAAACGCTCGAAATAAATTTTAACTGTATGACCGGCTTGGCTACGCCAGTGAATGTATCGACTTAATAAGCCTTTGTGTACGTCTAATTGTTGCTGATAATTTAAAATTTCGCCTCGATCGAGGCGAAAACGTTCTCCTTCTATTGAAATTACGATCGGTAGCCAATCTGGGCAGTTAACTAATTCGGTGTACACCATTGGTACATCATCATAAATACCGTTAATTAAAGTGGCAGGCATGGCACCTGGGTAGCCTTCTTCAAAGCTGCCACGAGTACCTAAATATCCATTACCTATAGTAAAGACTGTTTCCCGATGCTGTAGGCTATTGGGTTCAAATTTGGTATCAATTACAGTCCATTCTGTGTAAGCAAAATTATGGGGAATTATTGTTTCATTTATTCCATTGTTGTCGCATAAAGATTGAGAAAATTTATGCATCTGTGAAACTTCTATGGGCAGAGAATTTGTGATAGGAAAAGAAATGTTATGTATAGATACCATAGATTGTGTGTTTAACTCCTGCAAATGAGTAAAATCGGGATATTTTTGGGATAATTATTTATCCAATTGGCAAGGAAAATTATTGCTATTTTACCTATAAATATATTAAAAGTAAATCAGCAATTATTTTGCCTAAACTGAGTATAAATACAACCTTGATGTGATTTTGTCTGATATTTTGTTGATATTTTATTAATATTTTTAATTTAGACAAGCAGACAGGCTGTAGTCTAATTTTTGGCAACTTGTCAGCCGATCGCTGAGTTTAGCCAGTGTTAAAAACCTGTTTTTTTAATTACATTCTTTCTAATTATATTTTCTATTTTTCCCTACTCCTACTGTAAAATATCATTCTTAATATATTCTTTCATCTCCATAAAAATGTAACAGCAAAAAATATATAAAAAGAATAACGTTTTATACCAGCAAAAAACTTAAATTAATCTTTAATTTGTTTGGGAAACCCGAAAAAATGTGCAAAATATTAATTATTTATATAATTTTCTGTTTGTCTGATTATTTATAGACGATCGGCTTTCTGAAAGGGTTAATCATAAATTAGCAATGACAAAAGATCAATCTCCTTTAATTTCTGTTATCATTCCGACTTACAAGCGAGAAGAAATGCTGCGACAAACTTTGGCAGAGGTGTTAAAACAAGATTATCAGAATTTTGAAATAATTGTAGTAGATCAAACACCCATACATCAGCCAGAAACGGTAGCCTATTTAGAGGAATTAACGAAAACAGGGAAAATAAAAATATTTCAAGTTAATTGGGCAAATTTACCGGGGGCGCGTAATTTTGGCGTGAGGCGATCGCGAGGAGAAATAATTTTATTTATTGATGATGATGTACAATTACCCGAAGGATTTTTAACAGCCCATGCTAAAAATTATAAGAGAAAAGATATAGGTGCGATCGCTGGTCGAGTATTGGATAGGATGAAATTAGCTAATTCTGGGGGAGAATTAATCATTGATTATTTGCCGGAAGCAGCAATGGATCCAGGCATAGCCTGGTATTATATTGATTTAGTACATACAGTAAAACCTCAACAAGTTATATCTGCTAGAGGTTGTAATATGTCTTTTCGTCGAGATATTTTTAATAAATATAATTTAAAATTTGATGAACGTTTTGAGGGTACAGCAGTAAGAGAAGAATCGGATTTTTGTTTAGGTATTCGTGCCACAGGTTTAATAATTTGGTATGATCCAGAAGCTTATTTAATTCATTTAGGAGAAGAAACGGGGGGATGTCACGATATTAGTACGCGATCGGCTGACTATCAAGTTAATCTTTATCATAATCATTTTTTGATGGCATTTAAACATCTAACTTTTACCCAACAACTACACTTATTTTACCGCTTATTTGACTGTCAGGTACTCGGACATCCTCCCTGTAATAAAAGTGCTTCTCCCATCAAAACTTTAGTCAGAGCAATTTTTTATATTCTCGGCTTTGTCAAAGCTATAATAACAATAATTAAATCTATCTGGAATGATGGACAAATTTACACTCATCAAAACCCATAAAATCTATATAAACTAATTACCAGATGAAAAAAAACGTTGTTGCGCTTTAGCGCTTTAATTAAGTGCTTTAATTAGACTAGAAAAAACCGTTTATTTTTACAAAATTACAATATATTTTTTTTATAGCTATTAACATACACCTAGCTTAATCCTTTAGTGGGGCAGGTTGATATTATTAACAAATAAGAAACAAAAATTATGTTAAAGCCAGCCCTATAGGGTGCATCTCAAAAATACATCTCAAAAATACATCTCAAAAATACATCTAAAAAATACATCTAAAAACTGTATAAAACTGTTGTTATGCCGTCTGTATTTAAATCTATGAAAATTTTAGTAGTTAGCCATACTTATATAATAGAAATTAACCGCCAAAAATTACTGGCATTATCTCAATTGGAACCCAACCTAGAAGTAATAATAGTAGTTCCTCGACTTTGGCAAACAGGAGGAGTACAAAATAAAATTATTAAATCGGAATTTAGTCAAAATGGAACCTTAAAAATAGTACCAATTTCTAATTTTAGTCAAAATCACCAAGGTTTATTGACATTTGGGGCAGATTTAATTAAATTATTATATGAATTTCGTCCAGATATTATTCAAGTGGAACAAGGGTCGCGATCGCTTGCTTATACTCCTGTCTCTTATACACATC
>CAWUOF010000282.1:0-6015 GCA_963923765.1 uncultured bacterium
ATGAGGGTATCCGGGCTTGGATGGCTCCTCAAGATCAGCCTCACGAGAACTTTATCTTCCCTGAAGAAGTTCTACCTCGCGGTAATGCTCTGTAAAAATTCAGTCAAAATTAAGAATGATTTAATTTATTCTTAATTTTTCATTTGCTAAAAATCCCCTGCCATAAAGCAGGGGATTGTTTTTTTATTCATTATATTTTCCTAAGATAGATTTTTTCTAGACATATCCTAAAAAATCAAAGAAAATCAATTCTTATATAGAAATAATCAATTTATTCCAAGTTTTCTATAGTTAATGTTTTATGTCACCTAATTTTTTAATGTGTTTAATATTTTTTTAGCTTTGCCAAGGCTGTTAAAGAAATTTTTGTCTAAACTCTTGCTATTTAAAATTCTTGTGTTAACCTAAAAAATATTAAGTGTTTCCACCCTAAACCGTTCAGGGAAAACAAGGAGGTGATGCCTATGCCAGATAGTAGTAAACGCATGGGTCATCAGATTGGAGTTAGCCGGCTGTGCGCCGGGGCTGTTCTCTAGCAGCCAGCTTAAGTTCTCTCGAAGAACTAAAATAACTTCGATAATTAGGCTGGTTTCGGGGTTCCTCCCGGCAGTCTGGTTTCAATCTGAAGACCCGCTAGACCGCTCTCACTCCTATAGGGTCAAGGCTTAGGCCAAAACCACTATTGGTGAGAGCGGATAGTTTTTTAAAGGTTGAATAAATAAACAAGCATGGAAAATTTTGTCTATAATTTTGGCTATAAAAATTATAAATATGGCTAAAATTTTTCCAAAAGCGACGATCGCGCAAAATTAGCAACTTATTAATATATGGCTCAACTACTCAGCGAAATAGAAATTACAGAGCGTGCGGCCACAATTTCAGGGTGGACTGTAGAGGGAAATAGTCTAAAATGCACTCGTAAGTTTAAAGATTTTATCGCGGCGATCGAGTTTGTTAATAAATTAGTTGAACCTGCCGAAACAGCAGGACATCACCCAGATATTTATATTTCTTATAATACAGTAAATATTAGTTTGACAACCCATGATGCCGGAGGGTTAACCGAAAAAGACTTTAAACTAGCAGAAGTTATTTCCCAGATTTCTTAAAACCAAGTAACGCTCAGGCTTTCCATCAAGACATTTCCTTTGCTCCCATGATGATATTTGAAACCCAAGAAATGTTTCAGACGTTTGCTGATCGGGCTGATCTAATATCCCAACTTCTGGATATTGGCGCGGCTCTATCTAGTACTTATGATTTGGGGGAATTACTTAATCTAATTTTAACTAAAAGTCGGGAAATTACCTGTAGTGATGCGGGTAGCGTTTACTTGGTAGATCAAAATGATGCGATTCCCAAATTATTATTTAAAGTAGCTCAAAACTTTTCCCGACCAAAAGTTTCTTTCCGAGAATTTGCGATACCATTAACTCACGAAAGTTTAGCAGGATATGTAGCATTAACAGGTAAAAGTTTAAATTTGCCTGATGCTTATAATTTGCCGGCAGGTGTTCCTTATAAACTCGATCGCAGTTTTGATATTAATATTTGTTATCATACGCGATCGGTATTAGTGCTACCCATGCAAAACCGTGAAGGTGAAACTATAGGAGTACTACAACTAATTAACCGCAAGGTAAAACCAGATATACTGGTCAATCAAGATAATGCCGAAACAGTAACCCAAGTTTATACAGATTGGGAAGAAAGAATTTTACGCAGTTTAGCGTCCCAAGCAGCAATTTCTATAGAAAGAAATAACCTACATAATAGTATAGAAAATCTATTTGAAGGATTTGTTAAAGCATCAGTCCAGATAATTGAAGCTCGAGATCCAACAACTTCGGGACATTCAGAAAGAGTAGCAGCCTTAACAGTACGCCTGAGTGAAGAACTAAATAATGTAAATACAGGAAAATTACGCCGCATTAATTTTACTAATCGGCAAATACAAGAAATTCGTTATGCCGCCCTACTACATGATTTTGGCAAAGTAGGTGTACCAGAAGCTATTTTATCAAAGCAAAAAAAATTATACCCAGATCAATTAGAAATAATTCGCAATCGCTTTGCTTTGGCGCAAAGAACATTACAAATGGAATGCGCTCAAACTAAATATCAACATCTGCTGCAACATTCTGTGGTGCAGAATAATCATAAACAAACAGATGTAACCTGTCCGGTATGTGAGCAAATACAAGAAATAGATACCCAGTTAGAAGAAAAAATTGCCAAACTAAATCATTATTGGAATTTAATAGTAGAAACTAATGAACCAAGGGTTTTAGCAGAAGAACCTTTGGAACAATTACAAGAATTAGCTAAATATACTTATCGAGATATTGATGGTACTTTAAAACCATTAATCACTAATGAAGAAATGACTCAATTGATAGTGCGTCGAGGTAACTTGACCCCCGCAGAACGTCTAGCAATAGAAGCCCACGTTACCCATAGCTATGAATTTTTAAAACGCATTCCCTGGACTAAACCGCTTCAGGATATTCCCACTATTGCTTATGCACATCACGAAAAACTAGATGGTAGTGGCTATCCGAGAGGATTAAAAACAGCAGATATTCCAATTCAAACTCAAATTATGACGATCGCAGATATTTATGATGCCCTCACCGCAGGCGATCGCCCCTATAAAAGAGGCTTATCAGTCCAAAAAGCCCTAACCATTCTCCAGACAGAAGCCGCCCACAATAAAATTAATACCGATTTTTTAGAAATATTTGAACACCGTCAAGTATTTACTGCCTTGGGTCATAGCCTAGAAAATGAGCTAGAAACCGCTTAAACGTTGACTTTAAAGATAAAATAGTAAATAATCAATTGAAAAATAACCAAACGTAAAAAAAATGTAATGCCCAATTTCTAATATAAGCTGGATTTGTAAATTAAAATCTAGTTATTGCAGGTTAGAGTATTTAGGGTGTATAATAACGCTATCGGAATTTTAGTAAAAGGCCAAAACCTGATTAATTCCGAAAACCGATAAGATGCATCGGATGTAGCTGAGAAAAAAGAATTATCTATATTCTCAGCAACATAAAAACCCACTATATTTAAGTGGGGAAAATTTCCCAAAACTAAAGGGAAAAATTATCGTAGTTTGTTAGTCTCTCTATAAATAAGGTGTGAGGAAAAGAGGGAAATGTTAAAAATAGTGTGGAAATCTTTACTAGTTAGTCCAGCAGTATTAGGAGCGCTAATCGCTGTATCCGGTGGCGCGATCGCAGCCGAAAACCCAACAGCATCGGACGCAAAGCAGCCCCAAAATAATCAAAACGTTTTACAACAGATCAACCGCTACAGCAACGAAGGTGCTAACACCAAACTACTCAGTAGGTCAGCCGATGGTAAGGTGACATCTGTTTCTGAATTGTCAGACGTACAACCTACCGACTGGGCATTCCAAGCACTGCAATCTTTGGTAGAACGTTATGGATGTATTGCTGGATATCCCGATGGTACATTTCGTGGCAACCGAGCATTAACCCGTTATGAATTTGCTGCTGGTTTAAATGCCTGTATGGACAAAATCAGCGAATTGATCGGAGCAAATGCTGGAGGCGTTAAAAAAGAAGATTTAGCGGTCCTGCAAAGACTACAAGAAACATTTGCGGCAGAATTAGCCACATTAAGGGGACGGGTAGATGCCCTGGAAGCTCGGACGGCTGAACTAGAAGCAAATCAATTTTCGACTACTACAAAACTGCAAGGTGAAGCAATTTTTGCCCTCACAGATAACTTTGGCAGTGGCAAAACCCGGACAAGCAGTACAGCTACTTCCGTAAATACCAACAAAAATGAAACTGTATTTCAACAACGGGTTCGTTTAAACTTTAATACCAGCTTTACCGGTCGAGATGTACTGCAAACTCGTTTGCAAGTAGGTAATGCTGATACCGTTGCTGGTGGTTTAAATGCTAATGGTTTGCAAACCTTTAATATAGGTGCCAGTGCTAATACATTTAAGCTGGATACATTGCAATATCGCTTCCCATTTGGCGATCGAGTAGACATAGCCCTTTCTGCTAATGCAGGTATATTTGACGATTTTACCCCCACCCAAAACCCCTACTTTGAAGACTTTGATGGTGGTAATGGAGCTTTATCTGCCTTTGGTCAGCGCAACGCTATCTACCGGATTGGTGGCGGCCAAGGTATCGGTGCAAATATCAAATTTGGTCGCGGTGGCAGCATTCTGCGCCCCAGTTCCTTAACTTTGGGCTATTTAGCAGACTCAGGAAATGATCCCAGACAAGGTTTTGGTTTATTTAATGGTTCCTATGCAGCTTTAGGTCAACTTAACTTTAGTGTAGGCGATCGGATTACGCTTGGTGCTACCTACGTTCACGGCTATCACAACAACACTACCCGCCCTATATTTGATAATGGCGGTGGCACATCCGTAGTAGGAACTGACGCTGCTAACTTCACTAATTTGATAACCACTGGAACTACCTTTGCCAACTCAAACTTTGCCACCGGCTATACAACCCGCGCCTTGTCCACCAACTCCTATGGTTTATCTGGTGCAGTAAAAATTAGTCCCAAATTAGTCTTCACCGGTTGGGGTACTTTAACCAACGTTCGTATGCACGGTGCTGGAGATGGTAACGTTTGGAGCTATGGTTTAGGTATTGCTTTACCAGATTTGGGCAAACGTGGCAACTTAGGCGGTATCGTTCTTGGTGTTGAACCCTACTTAGCGGGTCTTCGCCGAGGTGCTGATGGTACTGCTATAGGCATTCGTCGCGATATTCCCTATCACGTTGAAGGCTTCTACAAGTTCCAAGTTAACGACAATATTTCCATTACTCCAGGCTTAATCTGGGTAATTAATCCTCAACAAAACCAATACAATGATGATTTGGTAATTGGTACTTTGAGAACTACCTTTAACTTCTAATCGTTGTTGAATGATTAGTTAAATTTAGGCTAATCTAGCCTGTCATAAATACTAAGCCCCGACATAAAAGGGGCTTTTTTTATGGATTGTAATTATGGAATATGACTGTAAAATTAGAAAACTATTTGTGTAGGTATTAATGGAAATATAAATAAATACTTCAGCAAAATTCATTATATTTTTAATCAGATGCGTTATAATTTTAAAGTGTCTGTAATATATTTTAAATTTTTTTAAATATTAAGTTTGATACAAACAAAAAATTAATTTAAATGGGACAATAGCGTAATTATCAACTATATAATTTATTTACCACAATTACTTATTTAAATGAAACACCGATATTTTCCTGCATAAATTTCAGATAAGTTAAAAAAATTAAACTCCAGTGCTTAACCGGAGTATACTAAAGGGGATAATTAAATTTTTATCTGGCCTGTGGAATTGTCGTGTAAATCTGAATATGCGCTTTTAGCCCTTTTAGAGTTAGCAACTCACTATAATGAAGGCGAACCTATGCAAATTCGGCAGATAGCGGCCCAGCAAAATATCCCTGACCGCTATTTAGAGCAACTTTTGGCCACTTTAAGGCGCTGTGGCTTGCTGAAAAGTCAAAGAGGAGCAAAAGGAGGTTATCTGCTCGCCAGAGAACCTTGGAAAATTACTTTATTAGAAATTGTTACTTGTTTAGAAGGAACGGATGCCCCCAATGAAGAAAATATTAATACACAAAAAAGTGTAGAAAATTCGGTAATTGATGAAATTTGGCAGGAAGCACATCAAGCTTCTAATGCAGTATTACAAAAATATACGCTACAAAAACTCTGTGAAAAAAGAGATGCTAGGCGTCAACTTGATATTATGTATTATATCTAATTAGCTACTATTTAATAGCTATATAGATAATTAGTAAAAGGTAATTATTATTACCTATTTTCTATTTTCTTTATCTTGGTAAATAATTCAAACCATGAAGATTGCCCATGATGTTACAGAATTAATCGGTGGTACTCCCCTAGTGCAGTTAAACCGCATCCCTCAAGCTGAAGGTGTTGTTGCCAGAATATTAGTAAAATTGGAGGGAATGAATC
>CAWUOF010000283.1:0-6012 GCA_963923765.1 uncultured bacterium
TACTGTGAGTTAAACCCCGTTCTTTTTATTATTTTTATATTTGACGGTATATATTTATCTGGTTAAGGATAAGTTAAATTTTTTACCCTTCTATTATAATTATAGATAATTAATAATTTTTACTTATAATATACAGTAGTCAAGATTATGTGTGGGAGGGCGATCGAGCCTAAATTATCTTTATTGATAAAATGTTAAGAAATTTTGGGGAGTTGGGTAGTCTAGGTTTAAGAGTTGGTAAGGGGCTATTTTCCCCAGCCATAACTCAGGGCCGATCCGCAACACTTAGGTTATTTTAAGTATTTTAAATATATGTATAGAACCAATACAAATGCTACAAATAATTCTACATAAAGTTTTAACTGCCGATAACAAGGCAAATATTTGTCTTGGCTACTTGAATTTTTTAAAAAATAACCAAGGAAAAAATCTAATGATTAAGGGGTTATACCCCTCTTGACATCGGAGAATAGTTTTTTTATTGAAAAATAAATTATAAAAATAGTAAAAATACTGTTTTTTTCTAAAGAGAAATAAATTTACAATTTCTTAAACAAATAAACACAAATTTTCATAATTGCTTTGAAAATGATTGGATGAACAAGACAATCATTAAATATAAGGAGAAATAAATAAAAAAATTTATCCATTTATAGCCCATAAATCGGGGTTTTTCTACAAATTCTTACAAATTTGCCGACATAACTAGGAGCAGGCGTTTAAATGTATAATCAAAATCAAATTAACGAAAGCCTACATCAGCAGCGAGGACTGATCAAATACTCAAATCCTTCGGAAGTCCTGGCTCAACTTAATACTGGGCAGTTACTAATGGTCGATAGGCGACGTCGGAATGGCTTGATTATCATCAAGCGTTTTCATGCGGAGTTTGCTGGGCCGGGAGCAGCCGTAGGAGGTCTTTTTGATCTAGGCTGTCAAAGAACTATTCCTGTTGGGGATCTATGTTTGGTATATCCAGAAACTTACGAAGAAAAAAAGAAGGCTTACGAAACACGCCAACATTGGATTCGTGTCACTGAAGATTTAACTGGTACACCGGCTCCTTTACAAAGGGCACAAAGCATTTTAACTCAGTTTGAGATGTATTTTGATTTTGATACAGTAAATAAATTACCTGATGAGGCTTTTGCCCGTTTGGTGGGAGTTATGCCGCAAACAATTAAAATGGTGCGTCGGATGCCAGAAATGGTGATGGCATAATTACATATAGTTACAGACTATGGGCTAAAATATTTATTAATTATTTTTTAAGAATTTGCATCTATTATGGCTAAAAATCGGCTCAGGGTACGGGCATTTTCGGCTGGAGTACCAATTGTAATTCGTAAGCCGCCGCTAATTTGTCGCACAAGGGTACCATTAGCTTTGAGTTGCTGTGCTATGGAAGCAAGGAGATGATCGCCAGATTTTTTTAATCGTAAATAGATAAAGTTAGCATCACTAGGCCATACTTCTAGGGCGGAATGCTGGGACAGGGCTTGTAGTAGATGCGATCGCTCTTGGATAGTTTCGGATATACAGGCTAATAATTCTTGTTTATGAGTTAAGGCTAGGAGGGTAGCCGCTTGGGAAAAACTAGGCAAGTTGTAGGGCAGTCGAATTTTTTCTAAAGTAGCAATAAGTTGGGGATGGGCTAGAGCATATCCTACCCGCAAAGCTGCCAAACGAAAGGCTTTAGAGAAAGTTCGCAATATTACCCAGTTTCGATGCTCAAGTAATTCTCCAGCTACAGTATTTTGACTAAATTCAAAATAAGCCTCGTCAATTACTACTAATATATTTTCTGGTATATTTCTGAGCCATTCTAATTCGTTAATAGTTAAGGCATTGGCTGTGGGGGAGTTGGGATGAACTACAAAAACTACTCGCACAGGAGGATTTTTGGTGTTGCTTATTGCCGATTGTGCGGCTGCTATATCGATTTCAAAGTTAATCGGAGAACGATTAACACTAATTACAGGTATTCCCAAGGTTTCCGCTAAAATCCTATACATGGAAAAAGTCGGATTAGCTACTAGGATTGACCCTGATTCCCCTAAACAAGTAGCTATAAGTAAAGAGCGAATTAGTTCATCGGAACCGTTACCTACAGAGATATTTTCTGCTGTAATCTTAAATTTTTCTAAATTAGTAAAATTGGGGATAGCTAAAGAAATGGTCGATTCGGTAACATATTCAGCGATCGCCTGTTTCAGTGGGGTATGTTCGCCATCAGGATAACGATTTGTTTCAATGTTATGCTGATAAATCCAGGCGAGTTTTTGTTTTAACTCGTCGGGTAAATCATAAGGACTTTCGTTAGTATCCAAGCGATCGAGAAGAGTTTCGGTCTGGACTAACTCAAACTCGGTTCCCCCTGGATGGGGCTGGTAAGCGTTAATTTGGGCTAAATCTGAGCGAATAAAAGGAAGCATAGATTTTTGATCAGGGCGCGGCACTAGCATTTTTTGATTATCATTTATCTTAAATTTCGGATTCAAGACCCTCGTTACACCTCAAGGGTGTAAGGGAGGAATAAAAACCCGACCAATTTATTAACAGCGTAGCACAACTTTCCCTGTCTTGACATTTTTCGTTAATTAGGTTAGCATAAAAGACTAATTGTTTAAGGTCGATAAACATGATGTTTTTAGAAAAGCAGTAGTCAAGTCTAATCAAATTAATGCTATTGACAATGCTGTTAAAACGGTAAAATTCATCCGAAACCAAGCCTTACAACTTGGAATAGATGCTACTCAAGCCGATAAAATAGATAGATATGCTGTTAATAAATACTGTTGTACTCTAGCTAAAGAATATAATTTGAGGAATTAAACTTAACCGCAGGACCAACGGGGTTAGAAAGATATTGGTCAAAACTGGTTTTTATAACAATTGTAAAAAAGGGATAAAAGGCAAAAAAGGTTATCATAAATTATTCAAAAATAACCCTTCGATCGAATACAAGCAATTAAGCTGGAATTTATCAGAAAAGATATTAAAACAGCGATAAATATCCTGAAAAAAGGATTAATTACGGTAGGGCATACCGGAACAAAAGTTTGGGTAGATTCACTGGCTTAGTTGGAGATATCCGGCTAAGTGATGGCGAGTCAATAAACCAATAATCTCCTGGAAAGCTGACGCTGTGACGAGGGAGTGTCAATTAATCATATATATGAAAACTATTAAATGAAAAAATTATAACTTTACCCACGTTCCAATGTGGCTACCATAGTGTAATAATATTTTATACCACCTAAATTCTGAGTTATGCTCGTAATTTCAGGTTAATAAGCATTTTGGAGATTTCCCCATCTTGCTGTAATGATTGTAGGTGTTAACCAGGGAAAATTTTATGACTACAGTTTTAATTGTCGATGATAGTGTGACAATGCGAGAAATGATGGCCACTGCCCTCAAAACAGAAGGAATAGAAGTAATTGAAGCTTCTAATGGAAAAGAAGCTATAGAAAAAATTAAGGAAATTTGCCCAGATTTAGTGGTTTTAGATATAGTTATGCCTCAGATGAATGGCTATGAACTATGTCGATGGATCAAAAATAACGTCAAAGTTAATATACCTGTAGTTATGTGCAGTAGCAAAAGCCAGGAATTCGATCGTTACTGGGGAATGAAACAAGGTGCTGATGCTTATATTACTAAACCTTTTCATCCACCAGAAATGATTAAAACCGTAAAACAACTATTACCCAAACACTCACCAAAAAGATAATATTTGGGGCTTAGTATTTATTAGAGTATAACGAATACTCTAAACTTTGGTAGCATCCAGGGTAAAAATTAAAATTGTATTCAAAATAACAAATCTAAATCGCTATAAAATATCTAAATATTGCGATTTTAATTATTGTTATGATGTTGTTGGTAATTGACAAAAGGTTTTAACTGCTTGCCAAATTTCCGAAATTACATTATTTAAACTATGATCGCTGTCTAATTCTATAAGCTGTACCCAAGGGCGATCGGCTGCATAATTGCGGCTGGATTGAATAGGAATAACATCATCGTAAAGGCCATGTAAAATTAAGGTAGGAATCGATCGCTTAAGTTGGGATTCATCATAGTTAGCAGCATCAACTAAAAAATCATAATGCAGAGGTAAATATTGATTTTCTCCGTAGTGATAAACTGGTAAATATTCTGCATTTTTCCAGCTTTGTATCTTTTCTTCTCCTAATTTATCTAACCAATAGGATAAAAAACCAAAAGCCGGTGCTAGTAAAACTAATCTTTGTATTTGGAAATGATTTTCTGCTAACCAAGTGGAGGTCAGTCCACCAAAACTAGAACCAATTAAAATTATAGGAGTTGGTGCAGGAGGAAATAGAGTTTCTACTTGTTTAAGTTGGCGAGTAAGGGTGAGGTGAGAAAAGTCATTTTGATTTAAGTCAGGAATCAGCAAAGGAATTTGCAAATCCGAGAAACGAGCTTTAATATATTTAGCCTTTCCTGATTGGGGACTAGAGGCAAAACCATGTAAATAAATGTAATTATTAGTTACTTTTTCCATTAATTTTGTTTACTGGTCATTAGGAAAAATCAAGCTTTGCACATATACTTTACCAGATTTGGTATAATTTGCCTAGAAAAATTCTATTAATTTATTATTTAAATAATTATTCAAATTATTATTCCAATTTAAGAACTACGCAAAGCTACAATCGGATCTAAAGCTGCGGCACGGCGGGCTGGAATAACGCCAAAAAACAACCCAATACCACCAGAAACACCAACGGATAAAATAATAGCTTCTATAGAAATTCCTGCTTGCAAAGGAGTAAAAACTCCTATTAGCACAATTGCACTACTACCGATAAAAGTACCAATGATACCGCCACTCATAGATAAAATTATGGCTTCTATTAAAAACTGCTGTAAAATATCGGTTTGAGTAGCACCTATAGCTTTACGCAAACCTATTTCTTGAGTACGCTCAATCACTGAAGCTAACATAATATTCATAATACCAATGCCGCCAACAAATAGAGAAATTCCCGCAGTAGCACCTAAAAGGAATGTTAAAGCACCGGTAACATTATTAGCAGCATCTAGGGTATCTTTTTGATTGCGGACGATAAAATCATCAGGTCCTGTAATTTTATGTCTAAGACGTAATAGATTAGTAATTTGATATTCGACTATATTAACACTATCCTCATCTTTAGCAGATACGGAAATAAAGTTTACAGCAGTACCATAGGGAGAAGTACGACCGACTAAAAGACTGTCAGCAGTTGTTAAGGGAATAAATACTGATTCATCTTGATTATTACCAGCAGAAGCGCCTTTTTCAATAAGTAAGCCAATCACTTGAAAGCTAATATTATTAATTCTGACATTTTCGCCGATCGGGGAACGAGTGCCAAAAAGTTGCTGGGATACTTGCGCTCCTAAAACAACCACTTTGCTATTTTTATCTAAATCGGATTGAGTTACAAAACGACCTTCTGCTACAGGGAAGTTGCGTACAGAAACAAATGATGGTGTTGTACCGATCGCGGTAGTTTGAGTAATATTACTGCCATAGCTAACTAAACTCTGGGCATTAATTTGTGGCGCAACTTCTTTTACTGAAGAGATGAGATTTTCTATAGCTTGAGCATCAGATAAAACTAAAGTATTTAATCTCGATGAGCCGCGTCTAGCATCACCACTTCTGGGAATTATAAATAATAAATTTGTACCTAAAGATTGTAACTGAGCGGTGGTATATTTTTGCGCTCCTTGCCCGACACCTACCATTGCAATTACTGAGGCATTACCGATAATAATACCTAAAACAGTTAATAAACTCCGCAGACGATTGGCGGAGAGGGTGATTAAGGCCATTTTGATACTTTCTCTGATTTCCATAGGACATTGGCCAGGGGGAATGTAGAATTTAGAATGTAGAATTTAGAATTTAGAATTGGGCAGGGGGGAAATGTAGAATTTAGAATTTAGAATTTAGAATTGGGCTGCATTGGGCAGGGGGAATGGGGAATGTAG
>CAWUOF010000284.1:0-6006 GCA_963923765.1 uncultured bacterium
ATTTTTACTCTAATAGATTCCACCACAGAAGGAACAGAAGCCGCTATTTTAAAAATCTTAGCAGGTTCAACATTCCCTGTAAATTGTGTATCAGCAAGAACACTTGATTGTTCTAAAGCAGTAAGGACTGGTAAAGGTTCTCGTAAATGTTGTCTAACCATATAAACAGCCGTAGTTAAACTCACAGAAAGTGCTACTAAAGCCATCACTTGGCGCTTATCAATTTCCTTGATAACTTCCTCAGACTTTTCGGGAATAATTGGCGGTTTTTCCAGCGCAGGAATATCTAAATTATTACGAGGTAATTCCGATGTTTGTAAATTGAGTTTTTCCCAATTTATATTTTCCCCATTTGCAGCAGAATGAATAGGAAAAAATTGGCGATAATAACTAGGGCGAAAATTAGATGTACTATTATTTGCTTTTGCCGATGTTCCTGTCAAAACCATTTTTTCTAATAAAGCTGATTCCATCTGCATAGAACCTTTATAATAGATAAACCGAATAGCTTCTATTATGTCTCCAGGAGGAGTATTTTTGAGCAAATAACCTTTTGCACCGATATAGAGAGATTGAGTAACATCATCATATTTATTATCATAATTACTCAAAACTAGCACTTTAGTCTCTATACAAATACGAGAAATAATTTTAGTGGCGCTAAATCGATCGATTCCTGGCATTTCCACATCTATTAAAACTATATCTGGCTGCAAATTTTTAATTTTTTCTAAAGCAGTATAGCCATCTTCAGCAGTACCAATCACTTCTAAATCTGATTCTGGTTCCAGAATAGCTGTGAGAAATTCTCTTGAGTTTATATGATGATCTACTACAAGAATACGAATCATAGTTTTACCCTGTAATGTTAAATAACAATTGCCTAGATTTTAGCCAGAATTTAGCATTCACTATCATGTCGAGTATCGCGAAAAAATATTTCTACAATGCCTAAAACGATTTGATGATATGTCGGGGTATAGGAAAAATAATTTTATTTATCTATACCCCTTTATATTTATGACAACAGCCAAAAACTGAAATTAACTAACATAAACAAAGGATTTATTTAGTAAGTTTAAGTTAGCTACATCTCCTTGGACAATTCCAATCAGCTTATTTACACCTGTTGTCGTATCATGCCAATAAATACCATCACCGCCAGGTAAATTAGTTGGAGTATTTGCTAACACATAGTTAGCTGCTTGTCCGTAGAGTTGGATTATATCACCTTCGGCGGGTTTAAAGTTGGTAATTACGGCGTAAGCGTTATTAGTAGTAGAGGTAATATTAACAGTATTTTTGTTGTAACTAACACCTGTGCTAGTTCCCAGGATAAAGTTATCTTTTGTACCATTAATACCTGTTAGGGTATCTACTTTTCCAGTTCCCACCTGGATAGTATTAGCATTAAGAGTAGGTAAAGTACTTGTTGTATTAGAAAGGGTATAACCCGTGAGAGGATCTGTTATAGTTTTCCAGCTAATAGTAGTATTATGCTGACCAGAACCTTTAAAATTTAACTCTACAATATCCCCATTGATAGTTTTACCATCAGCACCACTAACATTAATAGAGTTAGTTAACATTGCCGGGGAATTTAAATCAACAGTAACTTTACCATCCCCAATAAAAGAAAATTGTAAATTTTTGCCATCCCCAGTTACAGAAAGTAAATCCGATCGCATCGGCAAATTAACAATGTGACTAACATCATCTGCTGCCGTTCCTAAATTAATATTAAACGTCCCACCAGCTTTTGGTAAAAATACATTATCTCCATCATAAGCATACCAATTCTGTACGTTTTTTATCACCTTATTGCTATTAGCATTGCTATTCACACTTAAGGAGAATTTACCCACATCATCACTAGATGCCACCTTAGCAGTAATAGTATCTCCCGTACCATCGACAAATAGCTGGGTTTTGTCAAAAGTATTAATTCGCTGTTCTACATCAGCTAAGGTAGCAAATTCAGTGTTATCTTTGTAAGCCCTGGCAATAAAATTAGTGAACATATCCTTGGTATAACCCGGTATATATTGGGTAGGACCATAATCATGCCAAGGCCAATGAATTATCGGATTAGATGCGTGATTAATAACACTATTATATTCTTTCGCCCATTCTATTTCTGTTTGGGCAGCCGTCATTTTTTGAAATTCAATCCGAGTAAAATCAAAGGTAATATTAGGTGAAAAATACACCATCTTGTAATCAGGAGTTAGGAAGCCAAAAGCATTAGGATATCCAGCCCCGACTCCCGAATACCCCCCTGTAATATAGGGGAAATATTTCTGTAATTCTTGTGGAACAGAAAGCCCTTCTGGAGCGCCAGGAATAGCTGCACCTAAGACTTTATTACCTAAATTTTTCTCGATAACAGCTTTGGATTGATTAAACTCAAATTCCAATTGAGTTGGTGTCAAAATATTAGTATTGTCGGGGTGAGTGTAGGAGTGAGTGCCTATTTCATTGCCTAATGCAATATATTTTTTATACAAAGGCCCGGAAACAGTCCAATCTGTGTATTCTCCTTGCGCTTGATTATTACCGACATTAATGTAATAAGAACCAACAAAATTGTAATTCTTTTTCCAATCTGCCAAAATGTTGTAGAGAGGAACATCTACTAATTTTACCTCTTCTTGATACATGGATTGATCCATGTCATTGCGGGAGATAAATAGACTATTATTGCGACTTAAATGCAAGCCTACTTTGGGTTTATCATTTAAAACCGACCATTGTAAACCTTGCCACAATAAGTTAGTATCTCCCAGCAAAGCTTCATTAGCAAAATATAGATTTCTGCCGCCTGTTTGGGTCGCAAATACAGCGTTATAGGCTTGTCCGTTTACTTCTTCTGTTGCTAAAACTGTGGGTGTTTTACTAACGCCTGCCCAGGTAGAAAAATATGTGTTGTTGTATGTGGTAATTTGTTCGTTAGCACTGTAGCCTTGCATGGCAGGATGAGTAATATCTGCGGCTTTAACAATGCTATTTACCGGCCCCATACCGCCTGTTCTTTGAATATCCAGCAGTTGTTTCATCCGTTGATACGGATCTCCTGGTAAGGGGTTGCCATTTTCGTCATTGGAGAGGAAGTCGCCGGCAGTAATTAAACTTATACCGCCTTGATAAACGGCTTGTTTAAGGGTGTTTTCGATCGCCCCTAGTTTTGCTATCGGTACATTGCGGAAAGATGGAAAAATTAGCGCATCGTAGTTAACTACTTTGTTGATATCTGTTAAGTCATCTTCTTTGAGTAAATCAAACGGTATTCCTGCCATCATCGCTTGATTTTGCATTGACATAAAAAGCTGAGAATAAGCTTTTTTATCAAAAAATTTATTAGCTGTAGTTTCTGAATAAACTATACCAACTTTTTTACTCAAATCAGTGCGAGCCGGTATTGGAGTAGTAGTAGTGTTAGATACGGTATATTTATATAAAGAATAATCAATTGGTAAAAATACTTGATTATTCACATCCGCTAAAACATCAACCGCTTTTGGTGCGCCACTTAATAATGATACCGGCACAGCTACTTCTACTACTTGGCTGTTATTTCCGGTAGCATAATCTAACGGACCTGAAACTAAATTTTGTCCATCGGCTCCGGTGTACAAAGCAGGCGTGCCATCGGTACCAAAGTTAACGTTATATTCGGCTCCTCCTGTCCAACCAAATATTTGATATCCTGTACTAGCATTTTGGTCTGTATTCAACCATAATGTTGTTCCAGTTCCAATTGCTGTAGAATCTGATTTAATGGCAAATACATAAGCATCGCCTGTATATTTGCCATATAATTCGTAACCTGCTTGACCAGTTCCTGGTAAATCTAATCTGTCTTGGCTAGTCCAATCATTTAAATTTCCATCCAGGTTGATATTTCCGTAAGTAGTTCCCATTTTATTTACCTAATGGATTTGCAAAAGTTAATTTGGGTTATCTTTATATGGGAGTTAGCTGTTTACTTGGTATAGAAGGTCTGTTTAACCAAACTCCTTCTTTATGCCATTTTTGTTCCATCAATACTTGATGTAGGGTAAGGGGAGTAATTAAATTTTTCTCTACCAGCATTTCCCCTAATTTTTTGCCGCTATTTACCTGTTCCGCTAAGATAATTTCTAATTGAGAATTAGAAATCATGTTTTTATGGACTAATAAAGCACCTAATTTGAAATCTTGTGCAGCTAAATTTTCTTCTACTGCCACTAAAGCTATTAGTTTTTTCTCCCAGGCTAATGCTGTGCTAATCATCGTGTGTAAATTATTGTACTGGGGTTTCCAACCAAAAAGCTGCTTAATTTTTTCCGATCGCGCAATTACACAAGCTGGATCTCCCTCCCGCCTTTTTTCTTCTATTACCTTAAAATCTACTCCGGAAATTTCTTTTACTTTTTCAATAACTTCCCGCACACTATAACCTTGACCATAGCCACAGTTAAGTATTTGACTGTTGCCATCAGCTTCTAAATAATGCAAAGCGTCTATATGGGCTTGGGCTAAATCTTCTACGTGAATATAATCACGAATTCCTGTACCATCGGGTGTCGGAAAATCTGTACCGAATATACCTACTGAGGAACGCCGCCCTAAAGCTGCATCACAAGCAACTTTAATTAAATGACTCGCTTTTTTTGTTGATTGCCCTATTTGACCGGTCAGATCTGCTCCAGCTACATTAAAATAACGCAGAATTATGTATTTTAAACCGGATATATAGCTATAATCTTGGATGATTTGCTCACTCATTAATTTCGAGCGTCCGTAGGGGTTCACCGGTTTAGGTATAACAGATTCTCCGATGGGATTTTCTATTGTTTCTCCATATACTGCTGCTGTACTAGAAAATATTAGCTTTTTCACTCCATATAATTTACAGCACTGCAACAAATTTAGAGTATTTCCGGTGTTATTAGCGTAATATTCTAAAGGATTTTCTATCGATTCTGGTACGGAAATATTAGCAGCAAAATGTAATACTGCATCAAAATTATTTTCCGCAAAAGTTTGGCCTAAAAGTTTTTTATTGTCTAAATTACCAATTACTAAATTTCCTTTTAATACTGCTGATACAGAGCCACTAGAAAGGTTGTCATAAATTACCACATCATAACCAGCTTCTCCTAGTTTTTTGACTACATGAGAACCTATATATCCAGCACCACCCGTGACTAATATTTGACCACGCATAATTTGTAGCCTCCTAATCTTGTTATTAACTATTTTGCTTAGATTAAATTCTGAATAATTTGAGCAACTAAATTTAGTATTTGTCTGTTTAGCTCTCCAAATATATATAATCGCGTTAGCTAAGAAACGATGCTTCCTGGAAAAACTCTTGATAACTAATGAAAGATTTTTAGAAAATACTCAATTGAGTTAATTTTCTGTTTTGTGATGAAAGTTGTATAAACTACCAGCAAATTTAAATCGAAAATAACCTAATCATCTTATATATTCAATCCTTAAGATTAAACAAGTATTTTTTACCTCATTTAAACTATATCTTAATGTAATCAATTTAAATCTTAAATTTTTTGGAAAATTTATATTTTGAATAAATGGCTGGACAAGATGTATTTATAAACTCATTTAAATCATATAATATATCACCAAATTTGAATCTTAAATTTTTGGGAAATCTTATATGTTGAATAAATGTAATAGGATTTCCAGGTAATTTTGTAAATGATTATTGCAAAAATATACATATTTAAATGATTTACTCAACGAATATAAATTATTGTAACAATCATAGACATGATAAAAATCACTATGACTGTTACTAAAATACTGTAAAAGCTACAAATCTGAGAATTTAGTAAGTTATGGGATGCATCTTAATATTTGCAAATAAGGCAGAAAGAATAGGGAACAGGAACTAGAGCCGAGTACCTAGTTTTGCTCCTTAAGTATTATTACTTTCACGTTCGCTCTCCCAGTTTACAGTTTATATTGTTCATTATCCTGTCCTATTATCCTATGGAT
>CAWUOF010000285.1:0-5992 GCA_963923765.1 uncultured bacterium
TACTATTAATATTACCAAAAGCCTTATCTATTTCATCCATCCACAACACACAAGGCGCCATTGCTTCCGCAATTTGAATCATTTGCCGCACCCGACTTTCACTCGCACCCACAGCCGAACTAAATAACCTTCCCGCATCTAAACGTAACAAAGGCAAACGCCATTGGGAAGCAATAGTTTTAGCACTCAAAGATTTACCAGTACCTTGAATTCCTACTAATAATACACCTTTAGGGTTAGGAATACCATAGCGTCTAGCTTCTTCAGTAAAAGCATCTTGACGTATCTTTACCCATTGTTTAAGATTTTCTAATCCACCGACATTTTTAAGAGATTCTTTAGCGGTAAAAAACTCTAATATTTCAGTTTGGCGAACCGCTTGTTTTTTTTCTTCTAAGATATTATCAATATCTGTTTCATCTATTTGTTCTTTAGCGGCTAAAGATTTAGCTAAAACTCGTTTAATGCGCGATCGACTTAAACCTTGACAAGCTTTAATTAATTGTTCCCGCGCTAACCCACTAACTTTTAATTTTTCCGTTTCTACATCTTGATTAATTAAATAATTAATTTCCGCCACATTAGGCAGGGGAAAATCTATTACTGTTACATCTTCTTTTAACTCTGGGGGTAATTCTAATACATTACTTATTAATATTAAAGTTATCCGAGAGCGTTTAAGTTGGGGTATAAGATTTCGTAAATAGCGAACTATAGGAGAATTTTTATCACTATAGGGATAATGCATTTTTAAAATTGGATGCATATCCCGTAGCACAAAAATACTGGGTATATTTGGGTCTGTTGTGGCTATGCGATCGAGGGCAGACATAACCAGACCTTTCGCCGAGTTATTATCATTCCAACCACGCACAATATCCCAGAAAAATAATTGCCGTTTCTGGGGTAATTCCGTAGCTAAATACTGTAATATATCTTCTACAGGTTCTTCTTCTGCTGAAACAATATACAGCAGAGGATATTTAGCTCGAATCATTAAATCTATTTGAGCTATTAAAGCGGCATGAGGTAGATTTTTATTACCCAAGACGGCATCAAAATTTCTAGGCTGCTGCGGATTATTAGACATGGTAAATCCAACTTATCATTGATGCTCTCAATAATTTTAGAAGCAATAAAGCCAATATTTTCACCCCCTAATTTGTCAGCATGAATAAGATTAATTTGTAATAATTTTTAAAATTGTTTAACCTGCAATCTTTCTGGCTTGCTGCAAATGGGTATGATCTAATACTATGAAGATCTGGTTTATAGATATTGGGAAATAGTAGTTGGTATTTTCTAAATTGCAAAAACGAGCTAATAATAGCTATTTCAACAAATTAGTAATTTTTCCAATATATTAGGGCTTTGTCGAATTACTTTTTGGTTCAAAGCTAGGGGCATAAACTTGGAGTAAATTACTAACTTGAGACAAAACTTCATTTCCAGAAGATTTGCCAATGGCTTGACGTTCGGGGAAGAAAATAGGTCGATCGAGACTAAGATCAATAGCTTTAGTAATTTGCTCAACAATTAAACTTTGTAGTTCTTCTTTAGCACGGGAACGCTGATAATTAGCACCTTCTTCTGTAGTAGCATAAAGAGGAGGAAGACGATTAAGGGCGTAGGCTGCAATATCGCCGACATCCAAAGTTTGATCGCTAGTAGCTTCAATTTCAGCGACACGAGCGATCGCCTCAGAAAGTACCAATTCTTCCATAACATTAATAAATTGTTTACGAGGAAGAACAACCACTTCCCCTGTCAGCAGTGCCCCCATTAGGCGATCGAGGGCCATATACTCTTCTATAGACAACTCCGAGGCAGTATTGCATATTCGTCCCACCTCAGCTTCCATTGATGGTGTGAGATAACCATCTTGTAATGCCTGTTCAACAATTTTTTCAATACTCATAACACCTCTCTATTTTGCAATATTTTCTTTTAGCAGTAACCCTGGTGGTAATTTTGCCTTACTACAATCCAAAATACATCAGAGTTTTCAACAGATATTAAACCCAATAAATTTTAATCAATAGGTTTTTCCTCTGTTACCAGTAAACTACTAAAAGTGACAAGGAACAAAACTTGCCACTTTTAATAAGCTTACTTCAGCTTACTTAAGCTTACTTAAGTTATTGATCATTTTTAATCCTTTATTCCAATCCTTTTGTCCGCCAAGGAACCGGATCGACAGAAAGCCCATTAACATATAATCCCCAGTGTAAATGGGGGCCGGTGGAAGCACCTGTTGACCCCAGCGCACCGATAACTTGGCCTGCTCGTACAACATCTCCTTCTTTAACATCTATACGACTTAAGTGTAAAAACACACTAAGAACACCTTGACCATGATCAATGCCGATAATATTACCGTGAATTTTAAATCCTTGAGATTCTCTTCCGACCAGAGCAACTCGTCCAGCAGCCGGAGCAATTATAGGAGAGCCATAATTACCAGCATAGTCTACTCCTCGATGGTAATAGTCTTCGGCAAACTTCCCATTGTAATAGCGACGTACTCCGTAAATAGTGGTAATTTCTCCCTGATTAGGCCGTAAAAATGGCCCATCCCAAAATTTTTGTGGTGTCACCAGTTTTTTAAAGGCATCAACGCGATCGAATTCATAATCAGTACCATCTTCATCTTTGCCTGGAGGTAGCCAAATAGATTGGGTTGGAAAATCTCGATTTCTGACATTTACAGCCAAATTTTTAACTTCACCTGCTTCTGTGACTTGAATTTGCCAATTTCCGGGACGATCTAAGGGTGTAGTTGGCAATAAAGCCCGAAAGCGATTATTACCGATCGAAAAAACCGGATAATTTTTTTTATTCATTACCACAGTTGGACTTTTTCCCGATTCGTGCTGATCTAGTTGTATCATCACTGAGAGTGTATCTCCCAACTGTGGATTAGTTGGAGTAACTTGTACTTGTAAAGCTTTTACTGGTATTGTACCCACCAGAAAAAAGATAAAAGTCAACAAACCCATTAAGGAGTTTTGATTTTTTGACTTTGGCCAGAAAAATTTAGTCATCAAATTGTGACAAATGCTAACATTTGGCCATAAATGCCTATCATCTGCTAGTCCAAATCCTAAGAATTTATTTTTGCCATTATTTTCTATATAAGGAATGCTCATATTTTCTGTAAATCCTCTGTACTTCTTAGGATATAGACTAGCTTTTTAATAATGGATTACGTTTTCCCATCGTTTTTTCCGGTCTCCTTTTCCAATTGGTCAAATTCCTACCAACAATAAGTATATATTCTCAAAAATATTTATATCTGAAATTAGGGCGATCGCTCCTTTTAAAAAGATTTTTAAATATCATATTTTATTGATTTTGTCAATAAATATTTAATAAAATTTATCAGATGTAGAAAGGGGACTAAATCAAAACTAAGATAAAAATATTTTAAACTCTAAATAATTTTTCTCAGAAACCAAGTTGGAGGCGATCGAACCCGATTACTCCTGTTACCTCTCCCCTCGTTAGTCCATCTAAAAAAATTCCTGAAATATCTTAACTTAATTACAAATTACCTACCCAGTAAGTAGAAAAAATCGATATTCTAAAATTTATATACCTTAATAATCTTTCTCATAAAACTGTGCAAGAAGATTTCCGACTTATTATTGACATAGTAATAGTTTTGGCCGCAGCAGCCGGGGGCGGACTATTAGCCGCCCTAGTCCAACAGCCAGTATTGCTGGGCTACTTGCTAGGAGGAATAATCATAGGTCCAACTGGATTAGGATTAATTAAAGAATTAATCCAGGTAGAAACCCTAGCCCAGTTTGGCGTCGCCTTCTTATTATTTGCCTTGGGAGTAGAATTTTCCCTCGCGAAACTAAAAAAAGTCCAAGCGATCGCCCTGGGTGGCGGTGGACTACAAATAATCCTAACCATTCTTGTCACCACCCTTATATCTTTAGGCATCGGCTGGGTAACATCTCCCACTCAAGGCATATTCTTAGGGGCGATACTTTCCCTCTCATCTACTGCCGTAGTCTTAAAATGCTTAATGGAACGCAACGAAACCGAAACTACTCATGGACAAGTAATGCTCGGTATTCTCGTTATCCAAGATTTAGCCTTGGGATTAATGTTAGCAGTATTGCCTGCCTTAAATAAACCACCAGAAGCCATCGGCATTGCCATTTTATCAGCACTATTACAGATATTATTATTTGCTGCTGGTGCTGTAGCCGTAGGCTTATGGATTATCCCCCCATTATTACGACTTCTAGCAAAAACCGAAAGCAGAGAATTATTTTTACTCGGTGTCATAGTCCTAGCTTTAAGTATAGCCTTATTGACAGAACACTTAGGACTCTCCATCGAAATGGGAGCATTTGTCGCCGGCTTAATGATTTCTGAAGTAGAATATGCCGACCAAACTTTAACCTACGTAGAACCCCTCAGAGATACCTTTGCCGCTTTATTTTTTGCCTCTATTGGTATGCTCATAGATCCATTATTTCTCTGGCAAAACCTAGAGGTAATTTTAGGATTAGTCACCTTAGTATTTATCGGTAAATTTTTAATAGTAACTCCCTTAGTTACTACTTTTCGCTATCCCATCAAAACCGCTTTAATTACAGGCTTAGGATTAGCCCAAATCGGAGAATTTTCCTTTGTTTTAGCCAGTGAAGGACAAACACTCGGCATAATTTCCCGCACAGTTTATTTATTAATCTTAGGCACAACAGCCCTAACTTTAATTCTGACTCCTTTTGTAATGAAACTGATGCCACAGTTGTTAACTTGGGCAGAAAATTTTGCATTTTTAAAAACCTATTTTGAGCAAAGCAATTTACCCATAGCAATATCAGAAGAGGTGACAAAACAACAAAATCACGTCATTGTCTGCGGCTATGGATGGATAGGGCGTAATATTGTACGAATGGTAAAAGATCATGGCTATCCAGTAGTAGTAATTGACCATTCAGAAAGCAAAATTCAACAATTGCGAGAAGCGGGAATACCATATATTTATGGTAATGCTAGTAGCTTTCATGTTTTAGAAGCGGCTGGAGTAGATAAGGCACGGGCAATGGCGATCGCTATTACTGATTCGATGAATACTCGCCTATGTCTAAAACGCACTTTAGAATTTACCCCTGATTTAGATGTAGTTGTCCGCGCTCATCAAGATAAAGATATTGAATTATTATATCAATTAGGAGCAAGAGAAGTAGTACAACCAGAATTTGAAGCTAGTTTAGAATTATCTACCCATCTCATGGCAGGTATGGGTTTACCTTTATCTGTTGTGCAGCGAGAAGTTAGACAAATTCGCAGCACTCATTATTTAGATTTACGACCCGATCGCCATCCTGCCCAAGTAGCCAAAGATTTACAAATTGCTACCAGAGATATGAATAGTAAATGGTATGCATTACCTAATAATTCTCCTCTACTGGGTATGACTTTACAAGAAGCAAATCTACGGCGTTTAACAGGCGTAAGTATGATGGCAATTAAACGTGCTGATGGGGAAGAAATAGATTATCCCAACGGCGAAACTACTATTAAATTAGGAGATAAACTTTTAATAGTTGGAGAACCGGAAGAATTAGCAGCTTTTGATGAATTAGCTAAAGGTGAAGCCGCAGTTCCCGGCTTAAATGCTTCTTGTCAGTGGCTGATAGTTCCTGAATATAGCCCTGTAAATGGTAAAATGTTGCGAGAATTACATCTGCGAAGTCAATATGGCATACAGGTACAAGCTATTAGAAGAGATGCTAAATTTATAGGCTTTCCTGATGGTGATACCCAAGTATTAATAGGCGATCGACTTCTATTATGTGGCGGTTTTTACTCTTTAAATCAAGTTCGTCAATTAATCGCGATCGCCTCTCCACCTTTACCAATTCTTCCCTTGCCAATAGTTGTTAATTACGAAGAAGTATAGGGAATTGGGAATGTAGAATGTAGAATGTAGAATGTAGAATTTAGAATTTAGAATTTAGAATTT
>CAWUOF010000286.1:0-5966 GCA_963923765.1 uncultured bacterium
GTCTTCGCTCTTATTGGACTATGAACACAAACTATAGATTTGCATAATTAAAATATTGTTTTTTTGTAAAGATACACCCTCAATAATTATAGATTATATTTTAAAGTAAGTCATAATTTTAAAATCTGATTATATAGCTTAAAATTTACGTCTAACGCATCCCAATAATTAATTTGAAAACATCCCATAATTTTTAACTTTACAAAGTTCTCATAAAAAAATTAACATTTTTACCCCTTTAATTATGGTAAAAAAAGTAGTTTTTTAGCTGATTAATTATAGTTGGAAATCGTCTTACTAAAAAATATTTTAAATGTCTAAAAAATTAATCATCAAAGCTTGGTGGTGGTTCAAATAATGAAAAAGAATGTGTTGTTAAAAATAACCTCTGCAAATCCTCTTTTTCTAAAAATTCAATAGCATCTTCTACACTATTAAATTCAAAAATTTTTACTTCACCTAAACTAGAAACTATCTCAACCACAACTTTTTTAAGTTTTCTGGCAATTGAATCATCTAATATACTTGTAATTAATGATATTAAATTACCTTCTATAAAACCGATCATCTTTCTGCCAATTGAGAGTTTAATATCATTAGAAAGAGAATTATAAATATACCAAGCCTCTTGAGCTTTTTCCTTTTCTTTTTCTCCCCAATTAAAGTTAATCCCTATTTCTAGTAATAATTCACAAATAAATTCAAAGGGAATCAAAAATAAATTAATGTCATTACTGGTCATCATTGCTTGTGATGAGCCGCTCCAACTTCCTGCTAAAATAGCGATCGAACTCCTAATACTATGATATCGTCTTCGCACGGCAGAATGAGCATGACAAATCCAACTACCTTTATCTCTATTATGTTTCTTATATCTAATATATTTTGATTCAAATAAAATTATAGGTTGCATTTTTTCATTAGCTAAAACTCCATCAATATTATATTGATTACCATAATTATCTGACATTAATAATTTTTTTTCTTTTATACCTCCTTTAGTATGTCTAACACCAGAAGTTAGATAATGATAACCATATAAATCAGCTATTTCTGTTAATTTTTCTGCCAGTGCTTTTTCCATCAATGTACCAATTGCTTCACCAATAGCACTACCCGGATTAGCAACTTTAATATATTCTGACATTATTGTTTCTCCAAAATTATAATAGATTCCTGTAACGAAACATTGTGTCTTTGAGGATTATCTTTCCACTTATCACCTCGTTTTCTCAATACTTCTATGTGATAACTAGAAAAACCAATACATACTCCTATTTCACCGATTAACTTATCAGTAGGAATATGTACACCGTATGGCGCAGAATCTCCTATTACCAATAATGCTTTTGTATTAGGTTTTAAAACTCTATACATATCTTTTAGAACTTGATACATATCATTAAAATAACCAATTACCATTAAATCATAATTTTTTTTACCACCTTTAAATTTTCTTAATTCTGCTAATTGATTAGTTGATTGTTTAATGAAATTATAAATTTCCAGGCAATTGTTTTTCAAGCTATCAGATATAGTATAGCGAGAATCTGAACGTGATATTTGAGTAGTTGTTGATGTAATTAATTTAGTCCGAATATTATCAGATATATCTTTCCAATTTTTAGCTTCACCCCAAAAGTATAATTCTAATCTGGTACGATCGGAATAATCAAAGTTATTCAAATAAGGAGGTGAAGTAAATACATAATCTATAGATTCATTAGCAATTAATATTTCTGTATTTCTGGCATCTGCATTAAATAATTTATGCTGGGATATTCCATACTTGTTAAAAGTAGTTTTCCGGGTATCTATCATATCTTTAAGCATAGCATAAGATAGCCTAGTAAATTCCAGTAAAACATCTTTATTAGAGCCAGTATTTTTTAGCTTTTTAGGGGCTATATAAGGCCATCCTGTAGCAGCACTAGAAACTTCTCTCAGTAAAGCAGTAATCACTACATAAAAAAAATCAAATAGAGATGGTGGTAATTTTTCTGATTCTAAGATTATCTTCAGTAAATATAATTTTTCTAAGGTATTTTTTGCATAACATTTAATTACTAATTCTGGAAAGTAATTATCAATCTTAAAATCTTTGTTTTTAATAATTTTGTCTAATTGTTGCTGAAAAATTAAATTAACTTTATTAATAAAATTAATAGCGTCTTTATCATTAATTTCCCAATTCATTTTTGCTTTAGCAATTCTATATACAAAAGGATGTGCTTCTATTCCTACAGAAGAAATTCCTAATGTTTTACAGGTAAGATTTGTAGTTCCAGACCCCATAAATGGATCGTAAACAATCATTTCAGGAGTAATTCTAAAACGATTTATGGAATGAGTGACTGCTTGATAGGAAAAACCTGCGGGATAAGTAAACCAACGATGAATAGGTGCTTTAAGATTATCTTGAAATGTTCCCCAAGTTGCGATTTTAGTTGGATTTTCTACTTTTTCGAGTTCAGGAAATAAGCTTAACTGTTTAAAATCTGTTGATTGGTTAATATTTTTTATCATAGAAAAATACCAAATAAAATATTATTATTTGTTTATATTATAACTCGTAATTTAGCAAAATATTGATAATTGGGAATTATGATTAGTATATATTTTTTGTATATTTATTGTTTTTATACAAATATTTTGAACAATATCAATCGTACCACAAAAATATAAATTTTTATCCTGCCCCATCTGAAATAAAATTTGATAATAAAATTAATTAGTCTCGATCGCCTACGCTGATCGGCCATATATTCGGGAAAATAGCCACTTTTATAAAAATATGTCCCAAACACAGCCTTAACTTTTTCCTGTCCAAATTTAAAAAATTGTTGCAAAATATTAAGATAAAAAATTAAGATAAAAATTAATTGCCAATTTTGTCGATACAAAAACGATATCGAGAAAAAGCATAACAAGCCTAAAATTTATTCTGGGAAAGAGTCAAAACTTATGCCGACTGTGAATACTGCCACTAAAAAAAATACGATCGACCAAACTCAAAATAGCATCAAGGCGATCGGCCCACAAAATAACGATGGATTTGTCAATAGGCATCTTGGCTCGATCGACACTAAAATACAACTTATGCTAGAAACCTTGGGACTTCCTAACCTAGACACCCTCATCGATAAAACAGTCCCCCAAGCCATTCGTATTACCCAAAACTTACACTTACCAGAACCCCAAAGCGAATACAACGCCCTAGCCAAACTAAAAGAAATAGCCGCAAAAAATCACATATTCCGTTCCTTTATCGGCATGGGATATAACGACTGTATCACCCCCCCAGTTATTCAACGCAACATATTAGAAAATCCCGGCTGGTACACCGCCTACACTCCCTATCAAGCAGAAATAGCCCAAGGAAGATTAGAAGCCTTACTAAACTTCCAAAGCATGATAATTGATCTCACTGGTTTAGAAATAGCCAACGCTTCCCTACTAGACGAAGCTACCGCCGCCGCCGAAGCCATGACCATGAGTTACAATGTAGCTAAAAATAAATCAAAAACCTTCTTTGTTTCTCAACATTGTCATCCCCAAACCATTGAAGTAGTAGAAACTCGCGCCAAACCATTAGGAATAGAAATAATTATTGGCGACCATCAAAACTTTAGCTTTAATAAACCAATCTTCGGTGCCTTGTTACAATACCCCGCCACCGATGGCACCATTTACAACTATAGCAACTTCATCAACCAAGCCCATCAAATCGGCGCATTAGTCACAATAGCCGCCGATATTTTAAGTTTAACCTTACTAACACCCCCCGGCGAATTTGGTGCTGATATTGCAGTAGGAAGCTCTCAGCGCTTCGGAGTTCCCCTGGGATATGGGGGACCTCATGCCGCTTATTTTGCCACTAAAGAAGAGTTTAAACGACAAGTACCAGGGCGTATAGTTGGAGTTTCTAAAGACGCCAATGGTAAGCCGGCATTGCGTTTAGCCTTGCAAACTCGCGAACAACATATCCGCCGCGAAAAAGCCACTAGCAATATTTGTACAGCCCAAGTTTTATTAGCTGTAATTGCTAGTATGTATGCAGTGTATCACGGCCCGCAAGGACTAAAAAATATTGCCGAAAAAATACATAATTTAACTGCTATTTTAGCTGCCGGATTGCAGCAGTTAGGTTATACTGTCACTCCACCATTTTTTGATACTGTGCGGGTAAAATTAGCTAAAAAACCTTTAGCAGAAATTATCAAAAATGCCGCCGAAAATTATATTAATTTACGGGTTTTAGATGAAAATCATATTACTATTTCCCTGGATGAAATTACTACCCCAGAAGATGTAATAGATTTATGGCAGATTTTTGCCGATACACCAGAATTACCTTTTGATTTTTCCTCTGTAGATAGTTCACAATTTAAATTAAATAATGAAGTAATTCGCAATAGCAGCTATCTCAATCATCCAGTTTTTAACCGTTATCATTCCGAAACCGAAATTTTGCGTTATATACATCAATTGCAAACTAAGGATTTATCTTTAACAACTTCGATGATTCCTTTAGGTTCTTGCACAATGAAACTAAATGCAACCGCAGAAATGATGCCGGTAACTTGGCCAGAATTTGGTAAAATACATCCCTTTGCACCAAAATCACAAACTTTTGGTTATCAAATATTATTCCAACAGCTAGAAGAATGGTTAGCAGAAATTACAGGTTTTGCGGGAATTTCTTTACAACCTAATGCTGGTTCCCAAGGAGAATATGCGGGTTTATTGGTAATTCGTCAATATCACGAAAATCGCGGCGAAAGCCATCGGAATGTATGTTTAATTCCCCAATCTGCTCATGGGACTAATCCGGCTAGTGCGGTAATGTGTGGCATGAAAGTAGTTGCTGTTGCCTGTGATGAAGCGGGAAATATTGATATTAAGGATATCAAAGATAAAGCAGAAAAATATCAGAATGAATTGGCTGCTTTGATGGTGACTTATCCTTCTACTCATGGAGTTTTTGAGGAAGAAATTAAGGAAATTTGTGAAATTATCCATCAATTCGGCGGACAAGTTTACATGGATGGGGCAAATATGAATGCTCAAGTGGGTTTATGTCGCCCAGGAGATATTGGCGCTGATGTTTGTCATTTGAATTTACATAAAACTTTTTGTATTCCTCATGGTGGCGGTGGTCCGGGTATGGGACCGATCGGGGTAGCTAAACATTTAGTACCGTTTTTACCTGGTCATTCGGTGATAGAAATGGGAGAAAAAACAGCTATTGGTGCTGTTTCTGCGGCACCTTGGGGAAGTGCTAGTATTTTAACTATTTCTTGGATGTATATCGCGATGATGGGTAGTGCGGGTTTAACTGATGCTACTAAATTAGCTATTTTGAATGCTAATTATATCGCACGACGGTTAGAATCTTATTATCCTATTTTGTATAAGGGTAGTAATGGTTTTGTTGCCCATGAATGTATTATTGATTTGCGATCGCTAAAAAAATCTGCTGGTATAGAAGTAGATGATATTGCTAAACGTTTAATGGATTATGGTTTTCATGCCCCGACAGTTTCCTGGCCGGTAGCAGGTACAATGATGATAGAACCAACGGAAAGCGAATCTCAGGAAGAATTAGACCGTTTTTGTGATGCAATGATATCTATTCGTCAAGAAATAGCCGAAATAGAATCAGGGAAAGTTAGTGCAACAGATAATGTTTTGAAAAATGCACCCCATACAGCAGAAAGTTTACTTACTGATGAATGGCATCATTCCTATTCTCGTCAGAAAGCAGCCTATCCCGCCCCTTGGACTCGTCAACATAAATTTTGGCCGGCAGTAGGGCGTATTGATAATGCCTTTGGCGATCGAAATTTTGTTTGTTCCTGTTTACCCATGTCAGAATATAACGAGGAGATTTAAAATTTTAGGGCATTGGGAATGTAGAATGTAGAATTAGCCATAATTTCAAAAAATTAACAACCTTGTAGGGG
>CAWUOF010000287.1:0-5947 GCA_963923765.1 uncultured bacterium
TGGCTTTTGCCTCTTGCAAGAAAGCCTCTTGCCTGACTTTCGCAAGAAGTCTAATGTAATGCTCCCAGTGAGACTCGAACTCACACATAAACTACTTCTAAGGTAGCAGCCTCTTCCCATTGGGCTACAGGAGCAAAAATTTATACAAAAATCAAAAATTAACTATAAATACAACTGAGGAGGCAGGTCTCGAACCTACATTTTTTCGCTGTCAGCGATGCCATACCAATTAGGCGAATCCTCAATAATTTTTAATCAATGTACTATTAGGAAATGTACTATTAGGAATAGTTATTACAGGCAATCAATGGGTTTTCTCCTATTGAATTTTTCTCTATTCATACTGGTAATTTTTGATATAATTTCAGCTAAAAATTAAGCTGCCCTGGTAGGGATTGAACCTACGACCTTTCGCTTAACAGGCGATCGCTACTACCAACTGAGCTACAGGGCAATGCCAGCCCCCCAGGTCAGTATCGAACTGACGACCTCTTGTGCTTCAAACAAGCGCTACTACCAACTGAGCTACCGGGGGATAAAGCGGAGAGAGAGGGATTTGAACCCTCGACGGCGTGACAAGCCGATGCTCTAGCCAACTGAGCTACAGCCCCATAAAGCAGTTTATGCCACAGTTTTAGCAATACTGCTTTTTTGATATATGCAGTTAGTTATTACTCAGTTTTTAGTTTAGTAATTCAATTTTTTGTTAAATTTTCCTTAGTAATACGAGGATATTACTTCATAATTGAATTACTTTTTTACCCTGAGTTTTTAACTTTTTTGATTAATATTACTGACGCAATTTTTCCCATATTTTTCCCATAAATTTTTTATGGTATCCAAATCAAGATTTTACCGAATTAAGGGGTTAATTTCTGATGTATCCGACTGGGAAAATTGTGTAAGTTTTAAATCAGCTATTTTTGAGGAATCAATAATTTAATTACAAACAGAAATTAATTTTTTGATTCATCAATCAAGCTAACTGTATTTGTTACATCTAGGTATTTTCTACCTGGAGTATTAACTGCTGGGCTTAATAATGAAATGGGTTATTTAGTTTTCAAGGTGCGCTTGGCCGGTGATGCTTTTGGCTCTCTTCTGCCATATTTATATACTACATATATACTACAAAACTGTCAAGGGGTTTGATAAAATTTTTTTAATTTTAGATTGACATAATGAAAATGCTTGTAATTAAAGGGTTTAAGCTGACAAACTCATAGATTATGGGGAAATAGGCCCTAGATAAAGGGGGATTTTTTTGTAGTATGGAGAAAAATACTGAGACTTTTTTAAAGTTTTTGTAAAGAAAGTATGGATTTTTTAAAGTTGTGATGTTATAACTGGGAAACCTAATACTAAAATCAAGGGTCATACCCATTAAATAAGTTAAAAAACTTAGCCGGAAATGTTAATAAGTGACTGTTAATTGTATCCAAGAAATAAGATATTGTGAGGATGTAGTATGCAAGCTCAAATGACCCAAAGCTTAAATCAAGGAAAAATTGGCCAAGTGGCTGAAAGTATTTGTTCTTCAGGGAAAATTTCTAGGGCTGATCAAGAATCTTTAAGACGGGCGATGTTATATGCAACGGTAATAGGCCCTGATGATGTACGACATATTCAAAAAGTTTTCGATCGCCTGCAAATGGGACTATTAAAGATAGTTGATTAATATATATATAGATGTCTGGAGTGTTTGTAGTATAACAACCGCAATTTTTTGGGAATTTTTTGTAGTATTTAACCCAAAAATTTTGGCAGTAGCGATCGCCTATTTTCTAGGAAAAATTTAAAAAACCACTGGGTGCAATTAGAGCTAAAACATCAACAGCTACAAAAAAATTAAACAGACTGCGTTGGCCTAATGTGCATTACCAATAAAAAACAAAATTTAACCCAAAAACCATAAAGTACAGAAATCAGAAAATGTCTAAATTCAGCATAAATTATAGGAATTTGACCTCTGATTTCTGATTGGTTATAGATGCTAATCCCCAGCTTCATGTAAGCAAGAAGTAGCAGCTTGAGAATCATACCAAAGTTGGAAAATTAGCAGATCAGCAGTACAGGAAAAATTAGTAACAAAAACTCCCTCAACAGTTGCCGGATCTCCAGCTACCCAGGTTCCCTTTAAGCTGACTTCCACATATTCGTGATCAGCAATACATAAAGATACAGCATCATTTCCTTCCCGAATAATTTCAGTTTGTAATAAATCTAAACCGGGTAAATTTGCTGGCAGTAAAAACGCAGCCGTGCTCGGTTCCACACAAATAGGGCAACCGACTCGCAAAGCCAGAATTACTCGTGCTGTGACCCATTCTTCCAGGGATTGAGTCAAGCGTTCTATATGAAAACCTGTTTCGGTATAGGTAAATTTCAACACGATCGATAGTTTCCTTGCTCGAGTTCGATTCTGATGAGAGGTAGAGGAACAGAAGACAGGGTAATTAATTAAAAATTAAAAATTCCAGCATCAACAGCTTAATTTTAAACTTTTAAGTATGCAGAATTAACTACCACTACCCCATCCTCAATTACCTACTTCTAAAGATGTTGTTCGCGCCAGAAGTGTTCGGCAAAAGCAACAGTAGGGTGTATAGGTGCTTTTGGTGGAGTGCGAAGGGTCATATTAGCTTGGGTAGGAGTGCGATCGCCTTTAAAAGAATTACATTTTTCGCAGGCTGTAACGACGTTATTCCAAGTATGTTGACCGCCTTTTGACCGGGGAATTATGTGATCTAGCGTTAAGCGTTTGGTACTGCCGCAGTATTGGCAGGAATGGCGATCGCGCCGTAGTACTTCCCGACGGTTTACTGGTGGTACTTTCCATATTCTTTCCGTACCGTTAACAGTCAGGCGGATGTGTTCCGGTATTTGAAACACCAAATTAGGCGATCGAACCTGAGTAAAATTACTATTTTGCAAATCCAGAGGTTCGGCTTTGCCAGTGACCAAGAGAATAATTGCCCGTTTTATGTTAATTCGGCTTAATGGCAAATAATTTTTAGAAAACACAACTACCGACTGCCCTAATAAATCTGTTGTACTTGTCACTGCTTGACTCCTCATATAAAAACCCCCGTTTCTGTGCATTCAGAAGCGGGGGTACGAAAACCACTTTTTTAGGTTTCTTCGTTTTATATTGGTACGGCTGCTTTTTGCTCGTACCCCCTGCTTTTAGCAAAAATTTCTATTTCTCTGCCCTGATGCCCTTTGGCTAAATCCAAATTATTATTAATCTCTGCCGACCACAGCAGACTATATGCACCGCCTATAAACAGTCCGCAATTCCGTCCAAATTCAGGCATAGTTGTTGATTCCCGATCGCGGAGGTGATCGGTTAAACCCATTGGGGAAGAAACTGGAGAATAGGTGGGCATTGGTAAAGACATGAATATCCTTTTGGAAAGCTGCACTTTAAATATGACTTTCCTATATACTACACTTGTATTATCAATCTGTCTATACCTAAAAGGAGAAAAATTATGCAGGCACTTCAACGCATCTCCACTACTGAGATGGAAGTTACCAGTATCAGACTAGAGAGGGAACTCAAGGAAAGTCTTAAGGAAATTGCGGGTAGCCAAGGTTATCAAGCTTTGATTCGAGATATCCTTTGGAACTATGTACAACAAAAATCGGGAGATTATAGGCCCAGTTTTTCCCGCCGTGATATCCGAGCCAGCATTGCAGCGACGGCACAACGAGAGGAGCGCTGTGTTTTAACTGGAAAAATAATTAAACCCCAAGAGCAAATGTTTTTAGGATTAACTAAGAATGGCGATATGGTACCCCTAAGTTTAGGGAGTTTGGCTGGCTAGTTTTTATTTAATACTTCATCACGATAGGGTAGGGAATAGGGTGATTGTTTTTGATATTTCCTATTTCCCTACTTGTTTAAATTTTGGTTTGGAAAAAATTATCGATCGCTTTCTGGAATATTAGCTAAATTATTGTAAATAATTATATTCCTTGGAAAATTTTGATAAAAATTAACCTCTATGGAATTTTAAATAATTTTTTTTCACTAAAGCGATCGCTATACTACAACTCATGGGGCTAAGTCCAGATTTTTATATTGATTTACATCACAGGTATTTAGTGATTTAGATCCCTAGATTTATTTTTAAATATCACAAATATCCATGCCTTTTATCACTGAATTTGTCACCAAATCCCTGATAATTGCAGTTATTAAGCTAAATTAGAGTCTAATTAGGACTCTCTTGTATATATTTATGTAATAATTTAGGTGAGATAACAACCTGACAGCCCAACAAGCTGCTTAGGATTTTAGGTTTTAATTACTAATTAAAAGGAAAGTAATTAATTTCTAAAATCAGGTAAATATCAATTATAATAGCCAGTTAAATAGTCGAATTGGAAAAAATAAAATTTACGGGAATATTCCATACTTTTTCCTGTTCTTTATAGAAAAATTTTCCCAGGTTTTTTTAGTGTGTTTCCGAAAGAGGATTTATGATGTTTAATCCCACCGAACTTTTAATTAGTAATTTTGTCGAACAGCTACAAAGTGGATACCATCGAACCTATGGTGGTTATAAACATGATTATGCAGAGATTATTGCCTGGGCTGGAGGAATGGCGCTAGAAAATATCGCTAATAGTGATGCCCTGTATCATAATGTAGAACATACCATTTTTGTTACTTTAGTTGGCCAGGAAATTTTACGCGGTAAACACATTCGCGAAGGTGGGGTTTCTTGTGATGATTGGTTGCATTTTATTATTTCTTTGGTGTGCCATGATATAGGTTATGTTAAAGGTGTTTGTCGCTCTGATATCCCAGAAGCTGGTTTATATGCAACGGGAATTAATGGCAGTATGGTAAAATTACCGCCGGGGTCAACTGATGCGAGTTTAACTCCTTATCATGTCGATCGCGGTAAGTTATTTGTCGAGGAACGTTTTGGCGTTAATAAACTTATTGATGCGGAACAAATTAAGGCTAATATTGAATTAACTAGATTTCCTGTACCTAATGATGAAGATCATCAAGATACGATAAATTATCCTGGTTTGGTCAGGGCTGCGGATTTGATTGGACAGTTGAGTGATCCGCGTTATTTACAAAAAATCAGTGCGCTTTTTTATGAATTTGAAGAAACAGGAACTAATCAAGTTTTAAAATATTCTCATCCTGGAGATTTACGAGAAAATTATCCTAAGTTTTATTGGAATGTCGTTTATCCTTATATGCAAAATTCTTTGCCTTATTTGAATCTTACCCAGGATGGTAAGCAAATTTTGGCTAATTTATATGCAAATGTCTTTACAGTAGAACATACGGCTATGCATAGTAATCATAATAACATGGCTGATTTGGAAAAAAATACAGATAAGATATCTGTACAGAATTGAGGTTAAATGTTAGATAAGTTGCGGTATTGAAACTAGCTTGTTTGTATATACTTTGACGGGTAAAGCGATCGCACTATAATCACTATAATATAGTTATGCGATCGCTTATTTTTTAAAATTATTCAGGTTTACAAAAACTGTTATTGCGCTGAAGCGCCTTAACTATGCTGAAAATATCCCGACAATAGCTCAAAGCTTAATATTATAATTTAGATGATGTTATCTTTTCCTGCTTATTACTACTTTCCTGTGATTTATTGTCCGTTATCATGGGAATTTCTATTATAAATTCTGTCCCGCCTGTGGGGGGAGTTTCTACATGAATTTTACCTTGGTGAGCATCAAAAATAATTTGATAACTAATTGCTAAACCTAATCCTGTTCCTTTCCCGATCGGTTTGGTAGTAAAGAAAGGATCAAAAATTTTAGCTTGAATTTCCATCGGAATACCTGGACCATTATCTTTAATGCTAATGGCAACATATTTATTATCATTAGAATTATCGGCGTTGCTGAATTAGGGGATGATATGAGAGAATGTGAATAATAAAAAAAG
>CAWUOF010000288.1:0-5941 GCA_963923765.1 uncultured bacterium
GAGAGGTCTCGTGGGCTCGGAGATGTGTATAAGAGACAGCCATATATCTATAAATATATCTCCTTTAAAGCAGCACTTAAAAACTTGTTCCCTCAAATGTAGCGCCCTAATACAAGCAATTTCCGAACTTGAACAAGAATGTGAAATAATAGCATTTACCGATAGTGACATAGATATTCCTTCCTATTGGCTTCAGCATTTAGTAATTCCCTTAGCCAATCCAAAAATATCTGTAACTACAGGAAATCGTTGGTACTCTCCTACAGGCAAACAATGGGGAAGCCTAGTAAGAATGCTTTGGTGTGCTTATCATGCCGTACCATTTATGCATTTTTTGAATATGGTATGGGGAGGAACATTTGCCATTAGAAAAACTACTTTGGATAAACTACCAATATTATCAACCTGGAATCAAGTTTTTTCCGATGACTGTTCCCTTTCCGCATTGATAAAATTCTATAGATTTCGTGTTTATTTTGTGCCTTCATTACTCATGGTAAATCAAGAAGAATGTGAATTTACTAATTGTATTAATTGGATTAGCCGTCAATATCTAAGTTTTAGTCTTACTCTTCCTTTCCATTGGTTGTATTTATTTTCCCATGTATTATTTTTTGGTAGTACTCCATTATTAGTTTTTGGAATGTTTATTTATGGTCTAATTTTATCAGATATTTCTTTGGCTTTTGGGTCAATAAGTTTAATAATTTTATATGTAGTAATGATGTTTTTAACATTCTGCTATATTAATCACATAGTGTGGTGGCATATACAATCTTCTAGTAATTTAAAACCGCCTTTATATAACCGCATAACTTTACTAAAAATTTTATTGCTGCAATTTTTAATGCCAATCATTCAATTAGTTACATTTCTGAAAACAGCTTTAATGCATAATGTAACCTGGCGAGGTATTAAATATCGAATTACTAGCGATCGCCGTGTACATCTCCTGGAATATACGCCCTATTCTTCACCAGTTATATCAGAAAAAATTAAGTCTGAAAATAAGGGAATAGATAGTATATTTTAAAACTTCATGTATTATGTGAAAACATAGCAAAATCTAGCAATAAATCCAGAAAAATAATACCATATTTGCTATAATCTACAATCGTTAGTTATTATTTAATAATAACGAAATATATACCAATTACAGCTAACTTACAAGCAACTCAAAATTTAGACGAAGAAGACAGGGAGTTTTTATGCAATTATCACCTTTGTATTTACAACAAATAGAAGATGCTGTACAAAAAGGTAAAGCAGAAGGCCGATTAGAAGGTAAAGCAGAAGGCCGACTAGAAGGTAAAGCAGAAGGCCGATTAGAAGGCCGATTAGAAGGTAAAGTAGAAGGCCGACTAGAAGGAGAAAAATTAGGGAAAAAAGAAGCCATACGTCAGTCGATCGAAAGCATCATAGAAATAAAATTTGGGGAAATAGATCAAGAATTATCCCAAATTATAGAACCCCTAATGCAACTACCACAAAAAGAAGCCATTAAAGCCATCATGCAATTATCTCGTGATAAACTAATCCAAAGATTTGCCAATATGAATTAAGCCATTTTTAAGATTTTTAACCCGGCTGGATAAAATATTTTCCAGCCTGGTTAGGGAATATGCAAAACCTGGTAAGTTTCGGTAATATTAGCTGCATAAAAATTCATAAATATTTAGGAAAAACCGTTAATAACTATTATATTTAACATCATAAATACTGATATAATTAATAACATAAACAGCAAAAAAAGCAAAAATGACGAGATTTCTCTACGATCAATTCGCCAAACAATATCTAGCAGAACTATTAAACCTGCTAGGAGAAGTAGAAACTAGCCGAGACGTACCCGGAGAAGTCAGGCAAATAGATGTTTGGTATAAACCAAAAAACACACCAGAAACCGACCCAAAAACCCTAGGTTTACTAGGTAGATTTGCCGCCAATACCTGTCTATTGGAACCATTTCGGAATCCAGTTACAATCACAGAGATTAGGAATTGTGTGGTAAAATTGTTTCAAGTCCAAGCTCAATTACAGCGACAAGCTAACCGGGAAGACGGAAAAATAACAGAGGAAAATTTACCCTTATTGTGGATAATAACGCCCACAGCATCCGAGGGCATAATAAATGGATTTAGAGCTATCCTAGATGAAAATAACTGGATGAAAGGGATCTATTTTTTCGGAGAGTATTTCCGAACAGCAATAGTAGTAATTCATCAGTTACCTCGCAGTCCAGAAACCCTGTGGCTGAGAATTTTAGGTAAAGGAAAAGTACAAAAACAAGCCATTGATGAATTAACAGCATTACCGAAAGATAACCCCTTGCGGACAACTACATTAGAATTAATGTACAGCTTGCAAGCTAACTTACAAGCAACTCAAAATTTAGATGAAGAAGACAGGGAGTTTATTATGCAATTATCACCTTTGTATTTACAACAAATAGAAGATGCTGTACAAAAAGGTAAAGCAGAAGGCCGATTAGAAGGTAAAGCAGAAGGCCGACTAGAAGGTAAAGCAGAAGGCCGATTAGAAGGCCGATTAGAAGGTAAAGTAGAAGGCCGACTAGAAGGAGAAAAATTAGGGAAAAAAGAAGCCATACGTCAGTCGATCGAAAGCATCATAGAAATAAAATTTGGGGAAATAGATCAAGAATTATCCCAAATTATAGAACCCCTAATGCAACTACCACAAAAAGAAGCCATTAAAGCCATCATGCAATTATCTCGTGATGAACTAATCCAAAGATTTGCCAATATGAATTAAGCTATTTTGACGTGAAAAAATTTTCTAATTGTCTTGCAATTAGATTTTCTGGTTTTAAAAAAGCTAATTCGGCTGGGAAAAAATATTTTCCAGCCATTATTAATAAAACCAAAATTTTTAAGCTTAAAGATTAGTAATTAATCGATCGCCACTGGACAATAAAATATAAAGCATCTACAAGAGTACAGCAATAACCGAACTCTAGCAGCAAACATCAACAGAAAACATCAAGTAAAATCTAATTAATCTTGAATGTATTTTTGTCCATTAATTAAAGCAATTTCAGCCCGGACAAACTCTCGCCCTAAATAAGCAGCATGATTTAACATAGTTAATGGTATCGGTTTAGTTTCCTCAAAAATTTTTACACATAATTCTTTAGCAGTTCTACCAGTAAATACTGTATCATAACTACGTTCTAACTTGCCTCTAGCAGGGATAGGTTTACCAGTATCCGGATCGATCGCCCTCCCTCGATCGTCAATCACATTAGTAAAATGTTTAGCACAAATTAAACCGCGTTCATAATCCAGATAAATAACAAAATATCCAGCCGGGTCTAAATCGATCGAACGTTTAGAAAGTTTATCATCAATCGCCGTAATTTCTTCTAGGGTAATGGTCATACTCAATACATCAAGGAAAATTTATTGTTAATTAGGAAAAAATCCTGAATTTATTTTAAACCAAATAGGGTGGACTTTAGCCCACCCTAGCCAAATTAATTTGCTAAATTTTCAGCTATATTTTAAGCTGGAACTTCTATTTTTTGAGAACCAGACAAGCCAAAAGCAGCGTGAACCGCTTGCAGGGCGCGGGTTCCACTTTCTCGATCAACTACACAGGTAACTTTAATTTCTGAAGTAGCAATCATTTGAATATTGATTTTTTCTTTAGCGAGGGCGTCAAACATTCGCGCTGCTACCCCTGGTTGATTTACCATAGCAGAACCAACAACGCTAACTTTAGCGATCGCCTTATCAACTATCACCTCAGCACATCCCAACTCATCAGACACCTTTTCCAAAACTTTAACAGCCTCGTCTGCATCAGTTTCCGCCACTGTAAAAGCAATATCACGAGTAGGAACACCATTAATAATACGGCAGCGTTGCGACTGAATAATCGTATCAACACTAATATTTTTCTGTGCCAAAATACCAAATAACTTTGCAGACATACCAGGGCGATCGGGTATTTGACGAATAGCTAAACGCGCCTGTTTTACATCCAAAGCTACACCCCTAACAGGAGGTGTATTTTGATTGGCTAAAATAGCAGATTTAGAACTATCAAAAGAAGAATTATTTACCTCAAAAGCTTGGCAAAGTTCAGCAATAGCCCGATCGCAGTCCTTCCCATCAATAACGCAACTAACCTTTACCTCCGAAGTCGAAATCATTTCAATATTTATTCCCGCATCCGCTAAAGTTTTAAACATCAAAGCAGCCACCCCAGGATGACCAATCATTCCTGCCCCAGCAATACTAACTTTAGCGACTTTTTTATCTACCATTACCTCCGGATCCCCTATATCGGTTTTATGGTTATTACCTAAACTCGGAATAATAGCTGCTGCTACAGCTTCAGCCCGATCGAGGGAATTTCTCGTCACCGTAAAAGCAATATCGTTAGTATTACCTTCGTGAATTGACTGAATAATTAAATCCACATTTAAATCTTGTCGGCCAATTTCTCCAAACAACCGCGCTGCCACACCAGGGCGATCGGGAACACGCAATAAAGACACTTTCCCCTGATCAGTATCAAATTCCACCCCATCCACCGCCTTAATAATTTCTAAACCCTCCAAAGGGCGTGGCTGGGGCGGTGGCGCAACTACCAATGTACCTGGGTCATCAGTCCAGCTAGAAAGTACCCGCAAACGAACACCATAATTTCGGGCAATTTCCACAGCCCGAGGATGGAGAACCTTTGCACCTAAACTAGCTAATTCCAGCATTTCATCACAAGTTATTTCCGCCATAAGCTGGGCATCAGGCACCAAACGCGGATCGGCGGTTAAAATACCCGGAACATCCGTATAAATTTGGCATTCAGAAGCTTTTAACGCCGCCGCCAAAGCCACCGCCGAAGTATCGGAACCGCCCCGCCCTAAAGTAGTAATTTCTAAATCTTCCGTATTGCTAATACCTTGGAAACCAGCTACTACAACCACTTCGCCAGCTTGCAAATGTTGTTCCATCCGGGTCGTTTCAATTCGTAAAATCCTGGCCCGTGTGTGATTAGCTTCTGTAACTATACCTACCTGCGCCCCCGTCATAGATACCGCAGGTTGTCCCGCTTGTTGCAAAGCCATACTTAGCAAAGCAATAGAAACTTGTTCACCAGTAGATAACAGCATATCCATTTCCCGTCGGCTGGGGTTAGGGGAAATTTCATAAGCTAACTTTACCAGTCCATCGGTGGTTTTTCCCATCGCTGAAACCACCACTACTAGAGAGTTACCCTCTTTAACTGTTTTTATAACTCTTTGTGCTACTGCTTGAATGCGATCGACAGACCCAACGGACGTACCACCATATTTTTGAACTATTAGTGCCATAGTCTTATTTCACCGAACCATATTTTTTTACCCTAGCCAGGGTGTGAGGCAATTATTATGGGAACATCGCCTAAGTTTTTTACCTAAATCAATTTACCAGATAAAATCAAAAAAACCGCTTGAGTTTACTTTCTTTTATATTTTGACATCTTGACAATAGGGAAAAGCCATTTTTTATTCTATAGATTAATAATTATTATTTAAAACTCAACTAAAGATCCATTTCATATTTATAAATACCCGTTGTTGCGCTTTAGCGCTTCAGTGTATTTTATACTTCATAACATAATTTAACTATACAAATATCTATCATTTTTATGCATATTTGGAGCGCTAAAGCGCAACAACGGCGCAACAACGGCGCAACAACAGCGCAACAATCTAAAACATCATTAAACATGAACCCATCCCCCTTTCATAAATGTATAATAGATGTCAAATAATACGCCTTGTTCAAATTTATTTAACACCTGAATATAAACGCAATTTATACGAATTATCAAAAAAACAAGGTAATTTTACAGACGATCGCCTTTCTGGATTAGGAAAAAATTATGAAATCTTAAAGGAGACAGTCAAAAATAGCAACATCCAAAAAAAGAT
>CAWUOF010000289.1:0-5921 GCA_963923765.1 uncultured bacterium
GTGGGCTCGGAGATGTGTATAAGAGACAGTAGCAGAAACTACGAAATCAAAGAATAAAATCAGGAGAAAATATAATGAAAGTAGCAAGAGAAAATCTAGTTTGGGAAAAGCATCAAAAGCACGTTCCAACTGTTGACGAACCAGACGGAAAATTATGGGGATGTTTCCGCAGTTGTTTTCTCCAAAGTGCGGCACCTTACACCGAAGGAATAGCCTATAAAATCTTAAAAAATGATTTAGGTATGGATTTACGGGAAGCACCTGGACATACTTCTTGTGGTGCAATTGGATATCACGGAGATGTAACAAACTTAGAAACCCAAATGGTAGTAGCAGCGCGGAATTTTTCTGTAGCCCATGACGAATTAGGTGTAAATAATCTCTTTTCATTTTGTGTAACTTCTTTTGCTAATTACACAGAAATGATTAAACTGTGGGAAGAAGAACCGGAATTACGAGAATATACGGCAAAAACCTTAAAAGAAACTACAGGTCGTGAGTTTTGGGTTCCCCATGTTTCCGGTGGTAGACCTTCTGTAGTTCATGCTTCTGATATTTTCTATGCTAACCGACATAAATTAGCAGAAAAAGCCAAGTATAGCCTAAAGGGAATTAAAGCAGTTGATCATATTGGCTGTCACTATGGAAAAATCTTTCCAGGTGAAGCAATGGGTGGGGTAGAATTTCCCCAAGTTTTAGTAGGACTATTAGAAGCTTTTGGTGCAGAAATTGTTGATTATCCAGAACGTCGGCATTGCTGCGGTATGGGGTTTCGGCAGTGCGCTTTTCCCGAAAATCGAGACTATACAGCAAGTAGCGTTTACAAGAAAATGAAAAGTTTAAAAGAAGCGCATCCAGACTGTAATTTAATTCTTACTAATTGTCCTGGTTGTACGGTATTTTTGGATGCAGAACAAGGAACAATTAAGGAAGTTTTGGAAGAAGAGTTTAATGTTTCTATTGTTGATTACGCACAATTAACAGGCTTGCTATTAGGATATGACCCATTTAAGGATTGCGGATTAAATGCAAAAGTTGTTCCGATCGAACCTTTGCTAGATAAAATCGGCATTCCTTACGATAAATCTAAAACCCCAGAACAACGCAGAAGACCGTTTTAAGTTCTGGGTGAGAAACCGGGTTTCTCTGGCAACAATTTTTCTGTTGAATTAATCAAAGAAAAACGGTTTCTTTTTATTTAAAAATTAGCTAATTTTAATGAAAAGGTTAAAGACATGAACAAACAAGTAGTAATAATTGGTGGCGGACCGGCTGGAATGGCGGCAGCAGGAAAACTACAAGATTTTGGATTTGATGTAGTTTTAATTGAAAAACAAACAGAATTAGGCGGACATTTAAACAAATGGTATAAAGTATTTCCTGACTTTACCGATGCTTCAGAAATTACAGCTAATTTAAAATCTAGGTTAGGAAATACTAGAATTTTAACTAATACTACTGTAACTGAAATTAAAGGTTCTGCTCCGAATTTTGAAGTAACTACATCAACGGGAGAAAAAATTGCAGCAGCCGGGATTTTAGTTTCCACTGGATATAAACACTTTGATGCAAGTTTGAAGGAAGAATACGGTTATGGAATTTATGATAATTGCATCAATTCAGTAGAATTAGATGCAATGCTAAAAGCCAATAGTGTAAAAACTACTTCTGGAAAACCACCGCAAAAAATAGCGATCGTGCATTGTGTAGGTTCTCGTGATGAGAAGGTGAATAATAATTACTGTTCGCGAGTGTGCTGTACTAATGCTATTAAAGTAGGAATTGAGATTAAAGAACAAAATCCGAATTGTGAAATTTATTGTCTTTATATGGATATTCGGGTTTTTGGTCGCGGTTATGAAGAACTGTATCGCACCTCTCAGGAAAAATTTGGAGTACAGTTTCTCCGGGGTCGGCTTTCTGAAGCGAGTGAAAAAAATGATGGCAGTTTATTACTGCGTTTAGAAGATACTTTAACAGCAAAACCAATGCGATTAACGGTTGATCTGTTGGTTTTGATGGTGGGAATGGAGGGAAATACAGAATTAGCAGAAGTGGCAGGTTTAAATGTAGGTTGCGATCGCTTCTATGCGACGGCACATCAACAATATTTTAATAATACTTCCCATCGAAAAGGTATTTTTCTAGCAGGGGCAGCAACCGGACCAAAAGCCATTATGGAATCAATTACTGATGGGCGATCGGCTGCGGCGGAAATTGCCAGTTTTTTAAGTAATCAAGCCAATTTTGAATCTAATCTAAATGGGCAAATAGTAGAAAAGATGGCAGTATCCCTGAAGTGAGGTAAAAACAATGGCAACTAAACCGAGAAAATTTGTATTTGGTTTAAAAAGCGATCGCCAACTTGACGGCGATAAAATGAACTCTGATTTTGTTAAAAAAGTTGTCGCTGAAGGTGGAAAAGGTGCGGCGATCGCTGCTTGTATGCAGTGTGGAACTTGTAGCGGTGGCTGTACTAATATTGACCGCATGGATATGTCACCCCGAACCCTAATTTTAATGATACAAAGAGGGGAATGGGAACAAGTTTTAAAAAGCAATACTTTGTGGATGTGTAGTTCCTGTTATATCTGCACTTCCAGATGTCCACGTGGTGTACGTCCTTCTGATGTCATTGAAGCAGTAAAAGCTATTGCAATTAGTCAAGGAATTGAAAATGATTCTACCCGTTTTAATCAAATATTTGTCGAATTAATTCAAAAACGCGGCATTTTATTTGAACCGGAATTAATGCAGAAATATGGCGGTTTACAAGCCATGCTTGACCAAGCAGAATTAGGCATTAAATTAACCTTAAAAGGCAAAATGTCACCATTTCCCGACAAAATTCAAGACCCCAAAACATTTAGCGCAGCATTAGAAAAGGCGGGTAAAAAATGAAATATTCTTATTATCCTGGATGCAGTTTACATACCACTGCTAAAGAGTTTGATATCTCTACAAAAGTTGTAATGCAGGAATTAGGAATTGAACTAGAAGATCTAAACGACTGGTCTTGTTGTGGCGGTTCTATAGCGGCGAGTGTTTCCCACGATATGGGTATGGCAATGGCGGCGAGAAATGTCGCTTTAGCACAAAAACAAAATCTCGATTTATTAGCATCTTGTTCTGGTTGTTATAATAAATCTGCACGGGCAGCTAAGGCATTAAAAGACCCAACAGAAAAAGATAGAATTATGGCGATTATGTCGGAAATGGGTATTAATGTTTCTGATTATAATATCCGGGTTAGAAATGTAGTTGATGTGTTAGTTAATGATGTCGATATTGCCCGTCGTATTAAAAAACCTTTAACGGGTTTAAAAGTTGCCTGTTATTATGGTTGTCTTTTGACTCGACCCGCAGATATCACGGGCTGGGATTCGCCTGTTTTTCCTACATCTATGGATAAATTAGCTACAATTTGTGGTGCGGAAGTAGTCGATTTTCGATCGAAAACTAAATGCTGTGGTGGTCCGATTTTAGTATCTAAACAAGATGTTGCCTTTGAATTAACTAAAAATCTCTTAGATGAGGCAAAATCTCTGGGTGCAGATTGTATTGTTTTAGCTTGTCCTTTATGTGATACTAACCTAGAACTTCGCCAGCCAGATATCGAGAAAAAATATAACGTTTCTTACAATTTACCGATTATCTATATCACAGAATTAATCGGATTAGCTTTAGGTATAAAACCGACAAAACTAGGAATAAATAAGCATATTGTTTCCCCTAGATCTATTTTGGCTAAATTAGGTTTGTAATCCTATTTACAATAATAAACCAGCATTTTTGTATGAAGAAATATCAGCAAATTATAGCCGGAAATTTAATTGCTATTAATGGGCTAATTGTTTCTATTATTTGCCCATTACCAGCCATCTCGCAAACTGCCTCGCCAACTGCTTTAGATGCCAAGACAAAACAGGCAATGATTGACGCGATTAATGATGAGTACCGCGCTAGAGCATTTTATAATGCTGTTGTGCAAAAATTTGGTTCAGTTCGTCCTTTTAGTAATATTGTGCAAGCTGAAAATAATCATGTCAATCTATGGAAGGTTTTGTTTACTAAATATGGTATGAATGTACCTACTGATGTTTTTGCTGGAAAAATGACGGTTCCTAATACTTTACAAGCTGCTTGTCAAGGTGGAATTGAAAATGAAATTGCTAATGTACAAATGTACGATCGCTTTTTAGGTTTTGTCACTCAGCCAGATTTACAAGCAGTTTTTCGCCAACTTCGCCAAGTTTCACAAGAAAGACATTTACCCGCTTTCCAACGTTGTCAAAATCGATTGGGTATTGGTCAAAGTCACAATTTTTACTGATATCTAATCTCAATTTATACTAGCACAATTACTAGCACAATTTTTGGTTAGGTTTACAGTTAAAATATTAAACCTAACAAAAATTTAAATAACTACAAACAGCCAAAAATATATGTTTCAAAATGTCACCGAATCTCTAGCAATTGGTAATATTACATCTTCCCAAGAATTAAGGGAAATTTACGAAAAAGGTTATCGCACAATTATCGATTTATGTACGGAACCAGAAAACAATAAACTGAATGGGGAAGAAGTACAAGAAATGGGTTTTAATTATATTAAATTACCAGTTGATCATAAGAATTTAAACCCAGAAATTTTGCCAAATTTTATCCAGGCAGTTAATTCTACTAATCAACCTATTTATACTCATTGTGCATCAGGCTGGCGAGCCGGTATAATGACTTTATTAAGTTTAGCCCAAAGAGAAAATTGGACGGAAGAAAAGTATTTAGAACAAAGGCAAGCTTTTGGACTAGAACCTAAGCCTAATTCTGCTTTAGAAGCCTATTCTCACCAATTTTTTATTCCCTGAAAAAAATCCAGGGCTTAAATTTAGGATTTACCAAAAAATTCTGGTACTATTGTTAAGGTTAAATGGGGTGATGTATAGCCCCATATTACTAATGTTTATCAACTGTTCATCAATTTATCCATCATGTGGGCAAGTTCAATTACAGCTTATTTTCATTACTTAGGCTTCATGTTAGCTTTTGCCGCTTTAACGGTAGAGGTTTTTAACCTAAAAAAAGAAATGTCTCTTGATGAGGCTAAAAGAGTTGCCTTTGCTGATGCTGTTTATGGCATAGCTGGGGTGGCAATTCTAGTTACAGGAGTTTTGAGGGTTTTATATTTTGGCAAGGGAACAGATTACTATCTCAACAATCCATTTTTTTATGCTAAAATAGGAGTGTTTATTCTAGTTAGTTTATTTTCCCTGTATCCAACCTTTACCTTTATATTTTGGTTTAAAGACTTACAAAAGGGTCAAACACCAAGTTTAGAAACTGCCCAGGTAAATCGGCTATCTTGGCTGATTAAATCAGAATTATTCTGTTTTACTTTATTGCCATTATTAGCGGCAATTATGGCGAGAATTAGCGGCTGGAATTAAATATAAAATTTAATTTGATTTTATAAATATTTTCTAAGTTAATTTTCTAATTTAATTCCATGTTAATTCAATAGGAATATTACAGGTAAATAGGCGATCGCCCTTAATGGTTTTAAAAGCGATCGCTATTTATCCAGGTTAATATAATTCCCTGACATTATAATTAACATCTACTAATTCACCGCGAAAATAACTAAAATCTCCCGATCGCAACTTCCAGATCACTTCTACTTTACCAGGAATTAGTAACCCATTAAATTCTTGATATTCATTACTAGGAATTGCTTCCCATGCATCTAAAAAATACTCTCCTTTTACTTCCCGATATCTTTGAGCAGTTAATTTTACTATTTTTCCCTCAGCATTAAAATACAAAACTGCGGTAACTTTTAACCCATTAAAATTAAGAGTAACCTCGACTGAATTATTATCAATTTCTTGCCATTGAATATAATCAGATAGCCACGCCGTAGG
>CAWUOF010000290.1:0-5895 GCA_963923765.1 uncultured bacterium
ATCTGTAGATGCATGGAAAAATATTTTTCCGAAAATTGAACAAGGAGATGACTGGCAAGAAATATTAAACAAATCCATTGAAAAAATGCGGGAACAATTCAATAGTTTCTCTGCCGGAGCCATAAAAAATAGTCAAAATACTTCTGAATTATGGCAAATTTATCTCCAACAAATGCAGAAATTTACCCAGCTTTGGATAGATCCCTTGGGCATATTTCCCGCAACCTTAAGTAAAGCTGCAACAGGTCAAAGCTCTTCTCTTATTGAACTGAATAATATTTACTGGAATTTGCTATACGAAGACAGTTTTGGCTCTTTTATGCAAACACCTTCTCTTGGTTTGCCTAGAGAATTTAATGGCAAAATCATGCAAGGTTTTGAAGCTTGGAGAAAACTCTACAAATCCAGTATTGATTATCAGTTAGTTTTAGGTAATATTCAAGTTAAATCCTTTGAAGCTTTAATGAAAAAGCTAGTTTCCTTATCTGAGCAAGGAAAAACTGTCAAAGATTGGCGCGAGTTTCAAACCATTTGGAGCGAAGTCGCTGATGATGTCTTTGAAAAGGCTTTTTTTGATGAAGCTAATCTGAAAATTCGGGGTAACTTCTTAAATGCGTTGAATTATTATCGTTTTCAACAACAAGAATTAATGGAAATTTCCATGAAAATGATGAATTTACCCCTACGGAGTGAAGTAGATGAAATTCATAAAACTATATACGAGTTACGCAAGGAAATTAAACATCTGAAAAAAATAGTAGCTAAATCTGAAGATAATCAAACCAATCAAACCAATCAAATCAATCAAACCAATCAAACCAATCAAACCAATCAAACTTATCAAACTTATCAAACCTCTAAAACCAATAAAACAGTTAAAAGCAAACCACCTGTGAGTAATGAAAACTCCTAAATAATAAGCTTACTTGCTTAAATTTACTTTGGTGATAAATCAAAAATTTTTGCCTCTCTATACCCACATTTACCCAAAAATTAATTATCACCAAAATAACTAATTCTAACTAAACCTTGCCGGAGTAACCTAAACACCATGTTACCTTTTTTAACTCAATTACGCTTTGAAGATGCTGTCAATGAATATGCAGACATCACTAAAAAAATGATCAAAGGCATGGAAAATTTAAGCCGCCTTAGAGAAGAAGATATAGTTAGTGGTGTCTCACCTAAAGAAATCGTCTATCGAGAAGATAAAATTATCCTCTATCGGTTTAAATCTCAAGTCGAGAAACCTTTTCATATTCCTCTGTTGATGGTTTATGCTTTGGTAAATCGTCCTTTTATGGTAGATTTGCAAGAAGGACGATCTCTTGTAGCCAATTTGCTGAAATTAGGTTTAGATGTTTACCTAATTGATTGGGGTTATCCTACCCGCGCCGATCGCTGGCTCACCTTAGATGACTATATCAATGGTTATCTAAATAATTGCGTTGACTTCATTCGTGAACAACATAAATTAGACAAAATTAATATCTTAGGTATCTGCCAAGGTGGAACTTTTAGCACCTGTTACAGTTCCCTTTACCCAGAAAAAATCCAAAACCTAATTGTCATGGTTGCCCCCATAGATTTCTATCAAAAAGAAACTCTTTTAAATATGAGGGGTGGCTGCTCTCTAGGGTCAGAAGCTGTTGATGTAGATCTCATGGTAAAAGCTTTAGGAAATGTCCCCGGAGATTTCCTCAATTTAGAATTTTTAATGCTCAAACCATACCAATTAGGTTATCAAAAATATCTTGATTTTCCCGATATTATGGAAAGTGAAGATAAACTAACCAATTTCATGCGAATGGAAAAATGGATTTTTGATAGTCCAGATCAAGCCGGTGAAACCTATCGTCAGTTTATGAAAGATTTCTATCAAAATAATAAACTGATTAAAGGGGAAGTAATGATTGGAGATAAACAGGTTGATTTAAAAAATGTCACTATGCCTGTTTTAAATCTTTATGCTGATAAAGATCATTTGGTTCCCCCTGTTTCCTCCCTCGCATTACAAAAATATGTATCCTCCCAGGATTATACAGCCCAAGGTTTCCCCGTCGGACATATTGGTATGTATGTCAGTGGTAAAGTGCAACGCGATCTACCCCCTACCATTGTTAATTGGCTGAAACATAGAGCCTAATTTTAGATTAGGTTTTTGCCCGCAGTAAAAATTTATCTCATAAAAATCCCTCAGAAATTGTTATCTGAGGGATTTCATCATTTAAAATTCTAGGTAATCGATCGCAAATTTAATTTTGCTACTTGATACTAATTAACTGCGGCTACTTTTTTAGCTTCAACTGTTGTTTTCCGCATTAAATCAAAATAACCATCCCAGAATTTCTTTTGAGTTTCTAAGGAAAGCTTAATCGCTGTTTCTTGTGCTTCTAGGTACTGCGTAACTAATTCTTGCTGCATTTCTACGCCTTTATCAAAGGTTTCTGGTACCTTGAAATCCTTGGCATTAGGCAAATTACCGATCCATGAGTCAACAAATTTCTTTTGCCACTCGCTAAATTCTTTTTGGTAGTCTTCAAAAATTTTAGTATCCATAAACATCCTACCGCTAAATACCCCATTTTTGACTGAACGAGGAGAAAGAAGGGCGGTATATACTTCTTCCTTAGTTACAAGTCTCGGTTTTTTTAGTGGATAGGAAAACAGAGCTAAACCTATTAGATCAATCTGGCTTATTTTTCCGCTATCATTTACTATACCAAATTTTAGCAATTTTTAGCTTTAATTAATGTTAAAAATTCCTAAGAATTTCTCATGCTTTTTACCCTATTTATAAGTAATTATTTATTTTTTAGTAAATACCCACATTTATGCACGGATATCCCTAACACCATCACTTTGATTATCGGAAAGTTATGTTATAAAATATACCAACTTATACTACTTTTAGTAAATTTTATTAGATTCCTGCATCTCTAATCTAATTTCCCCATTATCAAAACCCCCTGGTTGCACCGAAAATAACCACTAACTATCAATGTTTTTTATCATAATAATTAAAATCATATTTTTTCCCAAAAAACTAAAAATTTATCCTACTATCCTAAAAAAAATAATATTTTAATAACTACATAATAAATATTTAAAATTGTTCTGCTTCCATCTAATTTTAAAGAAAATATCCCAATCATAAATTTTTACAAATTTATCATAAATATAAAATTCCAGGCTTTTGCTAAAAACCATAATATTTTTTATCACCAATTTTATTACCAATTTTATTACCAATTTTATAGTTATTTTAAATATAAGTTAATTAGGGCAAGAGTTGGCATTTATTTCTAATGCTAAACCTTAGAAACCAGGTGTTTTAAAAAAACCTGGTTTCTTTCTCATTATCAAAAACCGAATTAAGCTGATTTTACCTGATTAATTGCAGTCACTATATCAGCAAAAATAAAGGCGATCGCCCATAAAAAAAGATACGCTATAATTATTACTTCTGCGTATCTCACTACTATTTAACTTCCGTTATTTAACTTCCGTTATTTAACTTCCGTTATATTATCTTCTTTTGCATCAGCATAGTACCTTCTGCTAACTTACCATTACGTAACCATTCATTCATTTCTGCCGGTGCTTGCACTCGACTCAAATGCTTACGTAATTCTGCCCCCTCCATAATTTCCTTCTGTAACAAACTCTGGGCAGTTTCTTCTAACAAATCTCGGTTTTTATCCAGAATTGCCAAGGCAATATGATGAGCATTATCGATAATTTCCTTAACTTCTTTATCGATTTCTTCCGCAATTTTTGGACTAACAGGCCGGCGAGGATTAGTAAAACCTTCTAAAAACTGCTGTTGAATTTTCTCAAAAGCTACCGGACCTAAATAATCACTCATTCCATACAAAGTAACTGTTCTTTCCGCTAAATCAGTTGCCTTTTGGATATCATCACTAGCACCAGTAGACACTTTACCAAATATTAATTCTTCCGCAGATCTACCACCTAATAAAGTAGCTATTCTGCCTCGAATTTCATCTTCTACCATCAAAAAACGATCTTCTTCTGGTAATTGTAAAGTATATCCTAAAGCTCCTACACCACGAGGTACGATCGAGATCTTTTCTACTTTACCTGAACCGGGCATTAATGCACCTACCAATGCGTGCCCAACTTCGTGATATGCAACTGTCTTTTTCTCAATATCATTCAGTACACGAGATTTTTTCTCTAAACCTGCTATTACACGCTCGATCGCCTCATTAAAATCAGACATCACCACAGCATTACGATTTTGTCTTGCCGCTAATAATGCCGCTTCATTAACTAAATTAGCTAAATCAGCACCAGCAAAACCAGGTGTACGGGTAGCTATAATTTCTAAATCTACATCCTCCGATAACTTCACATTACGAGCATGAACTTGCAAAATTGCATACCGACCAATTTTATCTGGGCGATCAACTACCACTTGGCGATCGAAACGACCAGGACGACGTAAAGCCGGATCTAACACTTCCGGACGGTTAGTTGCCGCCAGCAAAATCACACCAGTATTAGCATCAAACCCATCCATTTCTGTTAGTAACTGGTTTAAAGTTTGCTCCCGTTCATCATTACCACCACTCAATGGCCCATTACCACCGCGAGATTTACCCAGCGCGTCTAATTCATCAATAAATACAATACAAGGAGATTGTTTTTTCGCCTGTTCAAATAAATCACGAACCCTCGAAGCACCTACACCAACAAATAACTCTATAAATTCCGAACCAGATATACTAAAAAACGGTACTCCAGCTTCTCCAGCAATAGCTTTAGCTAACAGAGTTTTACCCGTTCCCGGCGGTCCAACTAATAACACACCTTTAGGAATTTTTGCCCCTAAACGAGTATATTTACCAGCATTTTTTAAAAAATCTACAATCTCTTGTAATTCGGTTTTAGCTTCATCTACCCCAGCTACATCATCAAATTTAAAGCCTGTGCTACCTTCAGAATAAATACGAGCTTTGCTTTTTCCTACTGTCAAAGCCGCAGGTCCGCCGCTACCTTGACGGTTAAGCAACCAACTCCAGATACCGACAAAAATTAAAGGCGGTGCAACCCAGCTTAATAAAGTTCCTATCCAGCCGTTATTATTCGGAGGCGGTGCAGCAAATTGTACTTTATTTTCCCGCAGAATTTTCGGCAAATCTAAATCTATACCTACCGGTGTTGTCACAAAAATCGGACGTTGGGCGTTTGGTTTATCCGATGATGTTTTGAGAATATATTCAATTTGATTACTAGATATAATTGCTTGGTCTACTTGCCCTTCTTGCACTTGGTTAATAAATGTACTATAGGCCACTTGGTTATAACGTCTTCCCCCAACACCAGGAATAATCAAGTTTAAAACCACCAATATTGTTACTAAAATCAGTAAGCTGCCCCCTATTTGTCTAGGTCTGGGCATTTTTACATTCTGTTTGTTATTTGTATCAACGGGCATTTTCTATAATTCCTCGCTGGATATTGCTTAAACTTCCCAACTAGGAAATAATTCTATAAAATTAGTCGCGATCGATCTGATCGGTGTCTACTCCCTTTACCATCGTTATTGCCGTACAATCAAAACTTATCCCGGCCACATACCCTATTGTCTTACTATCAATCATCCGACTATCAATCAATGTTTATGAATAGCAACACTGTTTTTGTTCTTAAAGTCCTTATTCTTTCCTTTATTATCTCGCTTCTCATTAAATATATAGGTCCATATTTATCTATTCCCGCAACTTCCCTCAATGCCATAATTGCTGTTTCCCTACCTGCTATCTTAGTTGCCTCTTTCTTACTCTGGCGAACTTTCTTCGATCGCCTTAACTCCAACCCCAAACCCTAACCTCCGCGTTAAAAAACAGGGGAGCAGGGGGGCAGGGG
>CAWUOF010000291.1:0-5864 GCA_963923765.1 uncultured bacterium
CGATATTACACTGACCAAACAAGCATTAGAATCACTGAAGCGCTCAGAAGCAAGATTTCAAAAATTAGTCGCCAATGTTCCTGGCATGATATATCAATCTCGCCTTAGTGAAAATGGCATAATATCCCTACCATTTATCAGCAGCAACAGCCGGGAAATCTACGAAATATCCCCCGAAGAAATTCAAGCAAATCCCCAAATATTAACAGATATAATTCATCCCGAAGATAAGCGTGGTTTTCAAACAGCTAGACAAATATCAGCCCAAACACTACAGCCCTATAAATGGGAAGGAAGAATTATATTTAAATCCGGTAAAATTAAATGGATACAAGCCGCTTCACGCCCAGAAAGACAAGCCAATGGGGATATATTATGGGATGGCTTAATCATGGATATTACCGAAAGAAAAATAGCAGAAGAAGCCTTACGAAAAAGTCAAAATAATCTAGCAGAAGCGCAAAAAGTAGCCCATGTTGGCAGTTGGGAATATAATGTAATAGAAGAAATCATTACTTGGTCAGATGAAACTTATCGAATTTACGGATTAGATCCAAAATTATCTACACCCAAATATGAAGAAATTGTAAAATTAATTTATCCAGAAGATCGAGAAATGTGGAAAAGAGCGATCGAAGAATGCATACAAACAGGAAAACCTTATAAATTTGATTATCGAATAGTAAATAATATAGATAATTCAATAAAATATTTATTTGCCAAAGGAGAACCAGTTTTTAACAAAGAAAATCAAGTAATTAAAGTATTTGGTACAGTTTTGGATATTACCGAAAGGAAACGCGCCCAACAAGCCTTAGAAAAAGCTAAAGAAGAACTAGAAATAAGAGTAGAAGAAAGGACATCAGAACTAAAACAAGCAATAGAACAATTACAAGGGGAAATAACTGTTCGTAAACGCACAGAAGAAGCCTTGAGAAATTCCCAAATACGCTATAGAAATTTAGCCCAGCAAAAAGAACTACTGAATAGTTTAGCAAGTCAAATACGCCAATCTTTAGATTTAAATACAATTTTAGAAACAGCAGTAAAAGAAATTCGCAGTTTATTACAAATCGACCGATGCCACTTTATTTGGTGTTTATCACCATTACTAGATCAACCGAGATTAAATATCAGCCACGAAGCCCAAAACCGAGATTTACCCAGTTTATTAGAAGAAATAAATAACCAAGCAATTGATCTATTAAAAGACAAAATAATACAACTAGAAATAATTCGCCTTGATGATATTAAACACGATCGCAAATTAAAACCAGAAATAGTAAAATTATTTAAAAAATTCCACATTAACGCCTGTCTGTTATTACCATTAATAACTCGTAGCGGACAAATGGGGGCAATTTTATGTAGTCATTCTAGCCAACGTCCCTGGAGTGATACGGAATTGGATCTCCTCCAGGAAGTAATAGATCAACTAGCCATAGCCATAGATCAAGCCGAACTTTATGCCCAGACCCGCGCTGCTGCTGCTGCCGCCCAAGCCCAAGCCCAACATTTAGCATCAACTTTACATGAATTGCGATCGACCCAAGCCCAACTAATTCAGAGTGAAAAAATGTCCAGTTTAGGGCAAATGGTAGCCGGAGTAGCCCATGAAATTAATAACCCCGTTACCTTTATTGCAGGCAACATTGAACACGCCAGTAATTACTTCCAAGATTTATTAAATTTATTACTGCTATATCAAAAATATTACCCATATCCAGAAACAGAAATAAATACAGCAATAGAAAACATCGACCTAGAATTTTTACAAGAAGATTTGCCAAAAGTTTTATCTTCCATGCATATAGGTGCAAAGCGTATCAGTCAAATAGTTTTAAGCTTGCGAAATTTCTCCCGCTTAGATGAAGCCAATAAAAAACCCGTAGATATTCACGAAGGTATTGAAAACACCTTATTAATTTTACAACATCGGCTAAAAGGAGAACCAGCAATTTCTGGTTTATCTTGCCCTCATCCCGGCATTCAAATCATTAAAGAATATGGTAATTTACCCCAAGTAGAATGTTATGCCGGCCAACTTAATCAAGTATTTATGAATATAATTAGTAATGCTATAGACGCATTAGAAGAAGCGATCGAACAAGGTTATTTCCTCAAAAATTATCAGCCATTACCAGAAGAAATAAACCATTATAATTATGAATCAGCCATCATCACTAATCCAGTATCTACCACCAGCGATCGGCTACCCACAATTCGCATTAATACCCAAGTTACAGACAACAAATACATTACCATTCGCATTGCCGATAATGGCTTAGGTATGACCGAAGACATTAAAAACCAATTATTTGACCCTTTTTTCACCACTAAACCCGTAGGTAAAGGTACAGGATTAGGAATGGCCATTAGCTATCAAATAGTAGTAGAAAAACATAAAGGTCAAATTCAATGTTTCTCAGAACCCGAACAAGGTGCAGAATTTACCATTGATATCCCCATAGTTTAAATGGCCATGTTCCCGTAAAAATACTTAGAGGCGATCGCACCTGATGCCCTGGCCTCAAAAAATATTTGAATTTAAAAAAGCTTTTTCCCAACAAAAAAACAAAAATGAGAAAATATAAATAACCAGATATAGCCTCTATGGTGGTTTCCTCAAAAACATTTATAAATAGGGAAAATTGGCCATAAACAAAAAAATAGTTAATGCTACTATTTTTTTATAAAGGTAATTTTGTGTTAGTTCCACAATCTAGCGCCACCCTTTTTTTAAGCTTGGGGAGGAGTTACCTAAAGGCTGACTGTAAAAAGTGCAGTCAAACTATAAATGAGCGTGTAAGACCAAACCTAAGTCTACTTAAGTTTACTTAGTCCAGGCAATGTTCAGCCCAGGCATCCACGCCCTTTTACAGCGTGGAATGTCAAATAGTTGCTAAAAACCTGTTTTTTCCCAAAAACTAGGTTTTGGTAATAAAACAGCTATTGCTTGCTATGACCCTACATCTATAGGGAATGAGTCCAAGTTATAGTAGTTTTAATCTGGCAGTCCGATTCAGGGTTAAATAGCTTACCGTGAGTTATTGCATTAATCCCAACTGCCCTAAGCCCTCCGATCCGTCTAATGATGATAGACGGAACTGCCGTAGTTGTGGCTCAGAGCTACTACTACAAGGGCGTTATCGTGTTTTGCAACCGCTGGGCGGCGGTGGCTTTGGCCAAACCTACGAGATAGATGACAATGGTAATCGAAAAGTACTTAAAGTTTTACTAAAAGACCATCCCAAAGCCGTTGCTCTTTTTCAACAAGAAGCTGCGGTTTTATCTCAGTTGCGTCATCCCGGCATTCCTTATGTAACTAAAGATGCCTATTTTACGGTTTGGCCCCAAGATTCCACAGAGCCAATCCACTGCTTGGTCATGGAAAAAATTGAAGGAGCAAATCTTCAAGATTGGCTCAAAAGCCGAGATAATCAACCTATTACCCAAGCATTAGCGATCGATTGGTTAAAACAATTAACCGAAATTCTCGACCAAGTACACCAACAAAATTATTTTCATCGGGATATTAAGCCCCATAACATCATGCGCCGTCCTAATGGGCAATTGGTGTTAATCGATTTTGGTACGGCTAGAGAAGTAACAGGGACTTATTTGGCTAAAGTCGGTCAAGGACACAATGTAACCGGCATAGTTTCCCCTGGCTATACTCCCCCAGAACAAGTAAATGGGAAAGCTGTCCCCCAATCGGATTTCTTCGCCTTGGGTAGAACTTTTGTTTATTTGTTAACAGGTAAATCTCCTAATGAATTTCCCGAAGATCCCCGCAGTGGTAAATTAATTTGGCGCGATCGCGCTCCCCATATCGCTAAGTCCATGACTGATATCATTGATTATCTCATGGCTCCTTTCCCAGGAAAACGCCCGCAAAATGCCCAAATGATTTTGCAGTGTTTGACAGATTTAGACCCAACTATGCCCCTGCATTCCCCTACTCAAATCCCTCAAATTAGTAATAAAAAAGATAAAGAACGCGATCGCACTCGCCCTGGTTCTACCAACTCTACTAATTCCGATCGTTCCAATGTTAATAATTCTAGTGACTTAGAAATTTACCGAACCAAAGCTCGCCCCGCTAATAATAATGTGGCTGGCAATAAACGAACGGTATCTCAGCCTACTAATATCTCTACCCACAAGCGATCGACTCCCCACCATAAATCAAATAATCAATTACTATTTTTATTATTCTTCCTGCTATCGGGATTTGGCAGTACTCAAATTTATGGCTATTGGCGTTACGGACTTTTTCCTGTAGATCCTATTTTCTTAGTTGCTAGTTTACCCAGTAGCACTTTCCTGCAAAAAACTTTATCTGACAATAAAACACCAATTTATGCCCTAGCTATTAGTCCAGATGGTCAAAATTTAATTAGTACGAATGGCGCTAATATTCAAATTTGGAACTTCAAAAATGGCCAAAAAATAGACTCTCTTGCCGATCATACAGGTTTAGTTAAAACCTTAGCTATTAGCCCTGATAGTAAAACTATAGTTAGTGGTAGTGAAGATAAAACTATCAAAATTTGGGATTTAAAAAACGGTACTAAAAAACTTACCCGCACTGGACATAAAGATGCTATTACTAATATTGATATTAGTGCCGATGGTCAGACTATAGTTAGTGCTAGTAAAGATAAAATTATCAGAATTTGGGATATAAGCGGCGAATTTCAACGCTCTATTCCACATCCCAGTACAATTTTAGCTATGGCTATTAGTCCTGATAGTCAAAGCGTAGTTACTGCTGGTGATGATAAAATTATTAGAAGTTGGGATTTGAATACAGGAAGCCTGCGCGGTATATTTAAAGATAATAAGGATAATAATGGTAAGGTTTTAAGCTTGACTTTTAGTTTTGATGGTAAAATTCTGGCTACTGGTACTAATGATCATATTATTAAATTATGGCAGGTTAGTTCTCGTAAGCCTTTACGTACTATTAAAGCTCCTGCGGCTCACGTTTTAACTTTGGCTTTTAGTCCTGATGGTAAAACTCTGGCTAGTGGTAATGGTGATAATACCATCACAATTTTTATAGTAAGTTCTGGTAAACTTCTCACTACTTTAAAAGGCCATGTTCAGGATGTTACTGCTTTAACTTTTAGTAATGATGGCCAAAGTATTATCAGTGGTAGCTTAGACCAAACTATTAAAATTTGGAAACGACCTTAAAAAAACTTTAAATTAATTTAATCTACAACTTTTAATAAGCCTTTACGAATACCGTAAAAAACTCGATCGATAAGAATGCGATCGTCTTCACTCAAAGATTGTTGTAATAATGCGGTTCTTAAACGATATTCTTCTTGGCGAGATATTTTTCTGGAAAATAATATTTCGCCAGATAAGTCTTGGACTGAAAATTGGCCCTGACGATACATATTTTTAGACAGAAATCGGCGTTTAAATTTATTATGTTTAATTTCTTTTTTTCATAGTGTGATAAAAATGAGCAAAAACTTGTGAAAAAAATGTTAAGATTTTGTGACGTTAATAATTGACAAAAATACTTGTTTATGATATGAGCAAGGAATTTACCTTATTTCTGTTACTACCCTAGATATTTTTATATTAACTTAAGAATTGCAGAATAGGTTTTTCAATTTTTGACTTAATACCGATATCTGTTAATTTTGCGTTACCCTTCAATTAATTTCCCCAGCGAGTAGGGAGTCAAACAATAGTAGAAGTTTAATTAAGCAAGTGTTATTTTTATTCCATTAATTTCCCTAGCGGTAGGGTGCGTCAGATTTTTAAGCCCTGATATATAAATTAAATGTAGAATGTAGAATGTAGAAGTTAGAATGTAGAATTTAGAATTGTGTATGGGAATT
>CAWUOF010000292.1:0-5863 GCA_963923765.1 uncultured bacterium
ATACAAAAAAGCTCCTTTTGGTATTTTTTTACCAATGTTTATCGCTATATATACCGTTGTAGATTTTAAGGTTAATATTTGAGTCTAGGCAGAAAATTTATACTATCTTTATTTAGTGGTAAAATTTTGCTATTTGTGGGTATTTGCTGGTGTTTTTTCTGTGGCGATCGCAATTTTCTTAAGAATTTATAATTTATTAACTATCTGAATGGATGGAAAATATTTATAAATGTTAAATTTATTAAAATAGATATTGGTGATAAATATTATTTTTTTATAAATAAGGAGAGAGTAAGACATAAGCCGGGTTCTGTTCTGTATGGAGCAATGCACCATCAGGGCAGTTATCTATCTGGGACGCTTGTTACCAAACGCCTCTAGCGGTGCTTATTGACGGAACCGGGAAAAGACCAACCATAGTTCCTTCGACCTTGCTCCCAACCGGGGTTTACCTAGCCAGCACCTCTCGATGCTGCTGGTGCGCTCTTACCGCACCTTTGCACCCTTACCGAAAGTTGATTTTAGCCTTTCGGCGGTATATTTCTGTGGCACTATCCTCACGATCGCTCGTACTGGGCATTATCCAGCAGGTTTGGTCTTTCGGGAGCCCGGACTTTCCTCAGACTAATTACCCATGAGTAACCAGTCCGCAACCACCTGCGCTTACTCTCTCAGTTTGTAATTTTACCATAAAAATAATGATGATTGTTTATTTAATTTTTGCTAAAAAAAGTTATTTCAAATTATGGGAAAAAGTGAATTTTAATAATTTGAATCTATGAAGGCGATCGAGCTTAACGAAGGTAATTTTTAAATCTAAATAAACTTTCTAAATTTATTACATTTTATTTTTTTACAAATGACTGTATAGGATTTTCCATACTTGTTAAAACCAAACCTACCCCAGACGATAAAATTAATTAAAAATAATGATTATATTATTTAGATCTATCACATATATAAAGTCGGTTTGTTTTAGGTTATCTATCAAAAACGAAATTTATTGAATAATTGGATTATATATGTTTTGTGATTTTTTTTGATAATTTTTGAGAAAACCACTATAATTAGTAGTATAGTGGCATTTTAGATGATAAATTATGAGATAAATAATTCCGTTATTGGCATATTAATTAAAAAATAAAAAAATAACCTGATACATGACGATAATATAAATACATTGCTATTATATATGGGGATATGGCAGGCGATCGGATTTTTCCCAGAGGGCGATCGCCACAAGAAATTAGTATTTACGGTGTTTATCGGTTTTCTAACTCCCTTAAACGGGCTTCTAATTCCTGAATTTTCAACTCTGCATCTATCCGGGCTTGTCTTTCTTTTGCTACTTCTTGCTGTGCAATTTCAGCCCTTTCTTCAGCAGCTAATAAAAGATTTCCGTTTTCTTGCCAAAAACGTAACCAAGGTAATTCAACTCCTTGATAAATTCCTGGCCAAATACCTACTTCAATACCCAAGGGAGGAATTGGATAATTTCCCCGTTCATTAGGTGACATTAATTGAAATTGGTCTTCAACATGACGATAAACTTCCAGCCGAGATTTTGTGACTTCATAAATACCATAAAAAGCAGGTCTAATAATGCGTTCATAAACCCAGAATTTGCCTTGATAAGGGGTGACATCTCTTTCTTCACGACCATCACCTGATACAAATTCTAAAATAATAAAAGGTGCTATTAATTCTTTCCACATAACATAGGAACGTCGCATTTGACCGTTTAATGTTGGTGGTACATTAGCTACATAAAACCAGTCGGGTGATACTGCACCTTTTTCAAGGGGTTCTGGGGTTTCTGGCAGTCGCCAATAAATGCCGCAGTCTTGACCTATACAATATTGTCCGTCGGGATGTAAATTTTCTAAAATCGGGCGAATGGATGTTGTTAATAAAATGCTTTGGGGGTGTTCTTGAAAGTTTTTCACAAAGGTTCCGTTTGCGTCTGGTAGTTGGGTATGATCAGGCCAGGGTTTAAGTAAGCATTCTTCGATTTCACTGTTTGTATTTGTTTCAGTAGTAATTGTTGTCATGGTTGCCTGAATAGTGATTTTTTAGATATGTAATATCTAGTTTAACATCTGGTTTTTATTTTGGCAAAAAAACAGTAATTTTATTAGATAAATATTTATGGTTTTGCTTTATATTAGAATTAAGCGCTAAAGCGCAACAACGGCGCAACAACGGCGCAACAACGACACAACAACGGTTATTTATAAATAGGAAATACATCTTATTTTATCTATGGTTTGATTATAATTAAGGTGAGGCTGAAAAAGGCGATCGCCTATTGATTGTTAATCGTTATATATTTCATAAAAAATTAATGAAAATAATAGCTAGTTACAGTTCAGCAAAAGCCCAGCTTAGAGGATAATAAAATCATGGAATAGATTTTTACTAAAAATTAAAGGAAAAGGCCAGATAATTTTGGTCTTGCTATTCCCAAAAAACAGTAAAATTAAAAAAGCGAAATAATGGATAATCATATCTACGCTGTTTTTTGCCTTGAGGATTTTGCTGTTTACTAAGGATTCAAAGGACTTATTTGCATGATTTCTAAATTATCCGCCCAGCCTGAATATGGGATAAACAAATGCTTATGTGACATAAAAGCTGGAAATGCCCCAGGTAAGGAGTTTATCGAGATAAATGAAAATCCTTTTGGGCCAGATGTAGGACAAATAAATCGTTTATTGGTAGTTGAAGATGAAGATTTAATCAGAGAAATGATAGTAATGTCTCTGAAAGAAGAGGGTTATGAAGTAGTACCTGTTGCTAATGGGCGATCGGCATTAAATTTATTACAAGGTTACGAAAATCGATCGGCAGAATTTCCTTTTGATTTAATTATTTTAGATTTAATGCTACCCCAGGTTAATGGTTTAGATTTATGTCGTTTATTGAGATTTCAATGTAATCCGGTTCCGATTTTAATTTTGAGTGCAAAGGGAACAGAAACAGATAGAGTGTTAGGATTAGAAGTAGGTGCTGATGATTATCTAACTAAACCTTTTAGTATGCGGGAGTTAATTGCTCGGTGTCGGGCTTTGTTGCGACGACAAAGGTTAGGTAATTTACAACAAAATTCAGCTTTACATTTTAAAGATATTTTTCTATATCCCCAAGAATGTAGAGTAATTGCGCGGGGAGAAGAAATACATCTGTCTCCGAAAGAATTTCGGATTTTAGAGTTATTTATGAGTTATCCTCGGCGAGTGTGGTCGCGCGATCAATTGTTAGATCAAGTTTGGGGAGCAGATTTTATTGGTGATAGTAAAACTGTAGATGTGCATATTCGCTGGCTGCGGGAAAAAATCGAATTAGATCCGAGTCAACCAGAATATATTATTACAGTTAGAGGTTTTGGTTATCGGTTGGGATAGGGCGATCGCCTAACTGAAAAATTGTCAACTGCGATAATTTTGCTATGATAGCTATGATAAATTTAACCTAGTTTATCCTATTACCGATCGCTCTAAAAGAGGCAAAAATATGGCCTTAGTTGCATTTATCCTCGGACTAGCTATAGGGATAGGATTTAGTCTTTGGCAACAAGACAAACAAAGACAACAACTGGAGCAAATTTTAAATATGTTCCAGATAGATAATTCTGTAGTTTCCCTACCATTAATGGCTCGTTTACGACGAGCGATCGCTTTATCAAACCTTCAACAAGAATACCTGGAAACACAATTACAAATTTGGCAGCTAATTTTACAAACAGCACCCATAGGTTATATACAAGTAGATGAAGAAAATCAGCTACTATGGTGTAATCAACAAGCGCGACAAATGTTAAACATACAAAAATGGGAACCCGGACAAGTACGCTTGTTATTAGAAGTAGTTAGATCTTACGAATTAGATGAATTAATTGAAAATACCAGGCAACAACAACAACCTTGTCAGCGTGAATGGGTGTTTCATTCAGCTTGGCCATTAACAGAAACTATAGGTACTCAGTCAGCTATAACTATCTATGGTTATGGTTGGCCTTTACCAGAAGGAAAAGTAGGAGTATTTTTAGAAAATCGTCAATCTTTAGTAGATTTAGTGCGGGCTAGAGATAGATGGCTTTCGGATCTTGCCCATGAATTTAAAACTCCTTTAACATCTATTAGTTTAGTGGCGGAAGCGTTACAAAGTCGTTTAGAACCTCCTTTGCGTCATTGGGTCGATCGACTGATTAAAGAAGTAAATAGATTAATTAATTTAGTACAAGATTTATTAGAATTGAGACAAATAGAAGATACTCCAGCGAAAACACTGAATCGTAAAAATATAGAATTGCGATCGCTAATTTTATCAGTTTGGCAAACTTTAGAACCTCTAGCTAAACAAAAGCAATTAAATTTAGTTTACTTCGGGCCTGATACTATATATATAGAAGCTGATGAATCTCGACTTTACCGAGTATTTCTTAACTTACTTGACAATAGTATAAAATACAGTCCATTCCAGGCAAATATTTGTTTAAAAATACATTTTATAGCTATTCCATCCTACGTACAAATAGATATTATTGACTCTGGTTCTGGTTTTGCCGAGACAGACTTACCACAAGTATTTGAAAGATTTTATCGCGGAGATACAGCCCGTGCGCGTATTTTGGAAGATTCAGACAATACGGAAGAATTACCTAATAATATTAGTAGTGGTAGCGGTCTTGGTTTAGCGATCGTGCGGCAAATTATACTTGCTCATGGAGGTTCTGTGCAAGCTAAAAATGACCCAGAAACTGGCGGAGCATGGGTACAAATTCAATTACCAATTTAGAGGATATTAATCAAAGAATTATTGGTTAATAACTAATATCAAATTGATTAGATAATCTCCGTAAATAACTTAGCCAACATTAATTAACTGCCATGCCAATTTAGCAGCGCCAACCATTCCAGCTTGATTACCTAATTGTGCTGGTAAAATTTGTAAATTGACACGGGAAGTAGGTAAAACTCGCCGATCGATTTCTTTATGCATAGCCGGAAAAAAATATTCCCAACTAGCACTAACTCCACCACCGATAATAATAGCTTCTGGAGTGAGAATATAGATAAGATTAGATAAACCTGCGCCTAGTTGATGTCCGTAAATTTCCCAAAATTCTAAAGCCGATCGATTTCCTACTTTAGCCATGTGTCCAAGTTCTTCTGGTTCCATACCGGTACGGCGACGTATGGCTACAGCAGAAATATGTTGTTCTAAAGAACCACGATTACCACTATTACATTCTGAACCATACAAATTAATAGTAATTAAACCAAGTTCTCCAGCAGCACCTGTACGACCGACAAATAATTTACCATCAATAATAATAGCACCACCAACACCAGTACCTAAAGTAAGTAATATTAAATCACGAAATTGTCGTCCTGCACCTAACCAAGCTTCTCCTAAACCGGCGCAATTAGCATCATTAGCGAGAATAGTAGGGCGATCGATTTTAGTTTCTAACCATTCTGCTAGGGGTACTTGATGCCAGTTAGATAGGTTAATAGCAACTTCCACAATACGACCAGTAACATCTACTGGACCAGGAACACCAACACCTACAGCTAGGCTTTTTTTATTGGGGTCTATTTGTTCGATCGCATCAGCTAAAGCAGTCATTACCGCTTGAGGTGTCCCAGGTTGGGGTGTTGGCATAGTTAATGTTTGATAGCAAGTGCCATCTTCGCCAAATTTCCCTAATTTAATTGCTGTTCCGCCTAAATCAATACCTATTACTTCTGACATTGGTATATTTTTATTTAGTTTTACATAAAAATTTATTGTACACCAGAAGAGTTACGCGATCGAGGATTAATAAACTCATTTAAACCTTCACCAAGTAAAGATAAAC
>CAWUOF010000293.1:0-5860 GCA_963923765.1 uncultured bacterium
GATCTGGTCATTGGGCATAAGGGTGAAGACTCCACAATTATTGTAAATCCTATTTTTGCAAAAGTCGATGAGAAGTCGATGAGAAGTCGATGAGAAGTCGATGAGAAGTCGATGAATACTCAAAGATCTCAGTCAAGAACTCAAATTGTTGTATGTATTAATAGTGATTAACAAGGAAATACCTATAATTTTTGGGTTTGGAGGTTAATATGTATTCTTCTGATTCCTCTATATTAATATTTTGGTTATTAACGGGAATAATTTTGATAGGAATAGAGCTTTTTTATACAAGAAGTTTGGGTAAAAAATACCAATACATACTTTTATTAATGGGAATTAATTGCTTATTAATGGGATTTTATAATTTTAGATATAGCTATGTTCCAGGAATTAATTGGCAAATTACTTATTGGATTTTTTTATCTTTTGCTGCTATTTTATGGATTCGTCCAATGTTATTAATCAAAGGCAAAAGAAATATTGTACAAGATGCTAATGAAGCTCAAACTATTGATGATATTTTACCTGGAAAAACTGGAAAAGTTATCTATGAAGGTTGTTTATGGCAAGCTAAATGTGAGGATAAAACTATAACTATTTTAGCTAATCAAACAGTTTATGTAATGCGGCGAGAAGGTAATACTTTAATTGTTGTACCAACAGATTTATTTCAAATGTAATAAGTAGTAGATAATTTATTGCGAATAATATTTTTAGGTCAAGTTTTTATGTTATTCATAGCTCAATTTACTAATGATTCATTTTTGGTAGTTACTCCCCCTTGGTTTTGGTTGATTTTTGGTGTGATTTTATGTTTAGTAGAGTTATTTTTACCAAAAAATATCGGTAGTAAATATAGATTTATTGCCGTCATTATGGGAGTTAGTGCTTTAATAGTTGCTTTGATTTTGTGGCGATCGGGAATTTACTTAGGCTTTCAATGGGAATACATTATGTATGAAGGTTTTGATTTACAAGTTATGTACTGGATGGGATTATCTATAACTGGTGCAATATGGATTCGTCCCACATTTATTAAACGCAAAAAAGTTATTATTCCGGAAGCGACAGATGCAATAACTATTACAGAAATTATACCCGGAAAAAAAGGACGAGTAATTTATGAAGGATGTTCTTGGCAAGCTTGCTGTGAAGATAAATCGATCGCTATCTCCGCCCATCAAAAAGTTTACGTTGTGCGAAGAGAAGGCAATACTTTAATTATCGCCCCTGAAGAGCGATTTTTAGCTTAGTTTATCTCGGTTTTGGCAATTGGTTGTTTATCAAATTTTTTAGGAGTTTCATCATGGAACAATGGTTATTAATGGCATTTATCGCCATCACTGGAACTGCCACTCTCGGCAACAGCATCAAAATTATTAAACAAGGAGATGCTGCTTTAGTAGAAATGTTGGGTAAATATGAAGGAAAAAAACTTCAACCTGGGTTAACTTTTCTGATTCCTTTTATTGAACAGGTGGCATATAAACAAACTCTGCGGGAACAAATTTTAGAAATTCCACCTAAAACTTGTACGACTTGTGATAAGGTTTCTATTACTGTTGATTTTGTCATTTACTGGCGAATTACTGATATAGAAAAAGCTTTTTATAAGGTACAAGATTTAAAAGCAGCGATGATGAATTTGTTAGTAACTTTGATTCGGACGGAAATGGCTAAAATCAATTTAGAGGACATTTTTACAGCTAGAGATGAAATTAATGAGGTGATGGTAGAACAGTTAGATATTGCTACGGAACCTTGGGGAATAAAGATAACGCGGGTGGAGTTGCGCGATTTTACGATCGGTAATAAAGTAGTACATGAAGCTTTAGCAAATCGTAGCTATTCTAAATCTAAGTTGAGTGGCAATTTTGCCAAAGAAGAGGTTAAGTAGTCTTAAATTATTTGATTGACTTTTGGGTAATTCTTGAAATTAGGGCGTATTGACTACGCCCTATTATAAATTTAACAAAAAAGCAAATCATATTTAATGGTAAATTTATGGCAGAATTATATCAATATCAAGTAGGTGGTAGTTTACCAGAAAATGCGCCTACTTATGCAGTAAGACAAGCTGATTTTGAATTGTTCGATCGCCTGAAAGATGGAGAATTTTGCTATGTATTAAATTCTCGGCAAATGGGAAAATCTAGTTTATTAGTACGGACTATGCAAAGGTTAATTGCTGATGGCATTTCCTGTGCTAGTATCGATATTTCTGATATGGGGAGTAAACAGATTTCTTTAGAACAATGGTATGGTGGAGTTGCTTATAAATTGGTTAGTAGTTTTAATCTGTGTAATGCAGTAGAGTTTATGTCTTGGTGGCGCGATCGAGAATTAATTTCTCCTGTACAACGTTTAAGTGATTTAATTGAACATTTAATTTTAAAACAAATTGCGGGTAAGATAGTAATTTTTATTGATGAAATTGATAGTGTTTTAAGTTTTCAATATTGCCTAGATGATTTTTTTGCTTTAATTCGATCGTGTTATAACAAACGTTCCCAAAATTTAGAATATCATCGCCTTACCTTTGCGCTTTTAGGAGTTGGTACACCATCAGATTTAATTGCCGATCGCACCAGAACACCATTTAATATTGGTAAAGCTATTTCTCTAAATGGTTTTAGTTTAGCAGAAGCGCAACCTTTAGCCAAAGGATTAGCTGAAAAAGTAGAAAATTCCCAACAAGTTCTCGCTGATATTTTACACTGGACAGGAGGACAACCATTTTTAACTCAAAAATTATGTCAAATTATTTTAAATACTACTATTACTAATCAAGAATCTTGGTTAGATAATTTAGTGCGATCGCATATTATTGAAAATTGGGAATTTCACGATGAACCCGTACACATTAAAACTGTACGCGATCGTCTCCTGAGAAATCAACAAAAAGCTAGTAAACTTTTAGGAATTTATCAAAAAATCATACAAGATAGCAAAATACCCACCGATGACAGCCCCGAACAAACTGAATTACAACTATCAGGCTTAGTAGTTAAAAACCAAGGTTATTTACAGGTAAATAACTTGATATATGCATCTATTTTTAATCAAAACTGGGTAGAAAAATCACTTTTCGATTTACGTCCTTATGCAGAAGCATTAGCCGCTTGGTTAGCTTCTAAATGTCAAGATGAATCACGATTATTACGCGGGCAAGCTTTACAAGATGCGCGGGAATGGGCTAATAATAAAAACTTAAGTAGCCAAGATTATCAATTTTTAACCGCCAGCCAAGAATATGAATTAGCCGAATTACGGAAAAAACAACAACAAAACCAAATAGAAATTACTCGACTTTATCGCGAAAAAGAATTATTAGAAAAATTAACCGAAGAACAAAAACAACGCAAATTAACAGAAAAACAACTACGCCGCGAACGAATACTCAGAAACGAAATTATAATGAGAGTATCTGCGGCATTAATTTCTATTATCGCCTTTCTAATTGGTGTCTTTTGGGTAAAATCTTCCATCGAAAATAACAAAGAAAAAATGATATCTATGAGTTTATTTTCTGAATCGTTATTTGAAGAAAATAAACCCCTAGATTCCCTAATAGAAAGCCTTAAAGCAGGAATAGAATTAAAAAGCGCCTTGGGTATAGATTCTGCTACTCAGATGCGGGTTTTAATGGCATTACATCAAGCAGTTTATAGCTTTCAACAGCAAGAAAAATTATCAGGTCATACCAGTAAAGTTACTTTTGTAAGTTTTAGCCCTGATAATCAAATTATAGCCTCTGCCAGTGCAGATAAAACTATCAAACTTTGGCAACGTAATGGTAAATTTATCTCTAATTTAGTAGGACATAGTGCTACTATTTACAGTGTTAATTTTAATTCAAATAGTAAGATATTAGCCTCGGCAAGTGCAGATAAAACTATCAAACTTTGGCGGCGTGATGGGAAGTTAATTAACACTTTAACAGGACATAATGCTGCTGTTTATAGTGTGATTTTTAACCCCGACGGTAAGTTAATTGCATCGGGAAGCGGTGATGGTACGATTAAACTTTGGCAAATGGATGGTATGGATGGTAAGTTAGTTACTACTTTAAATAATCATTCTCCAGTTTATAGTATTAGTTTTAGTCCGGATGGTAAAAAAATTGCTGCTGCTAGTGGCGATCGCACTGTGAAAATTTGGCAACTTGATGGTAAGTTACTTTATACTTTAAAAGATCATCATTCTGCCGTGTTAAGTGTTAGTTATAGTGGCGATGGCACTATGCTTGCTTCTGCTAGTACTGATGGTATAGTAAAACTTTGGGATACTCAGGGAAAACGTTTGAGTATTTTAAAACATAAAAATAGAGTAAATCATATTAGTTTTAGTCCAGATAGCCAGATCATTGCCTCTGGTGATGCCGATGGTATGGTAAGATTATGGTATCGGGATGGAACGTTAATTAAATCTTTAAAAGCTCATCAAGATGAGGTTTTGAGTGTAAATTTTAGTTTAGATAGTATGCTGTTAGCATCAGGTAGTGCTGATAAAAATGTCATGCTGTGGAATTTACACCTTGAAGATTTATTAATAAAAGCTTGTAAAAACTTAGGCGATCGCCTGCTTAATACTAACCAAATCAATCAAAGCGATCGATATTTATGTAATGGTATGTCTAGTCAAATTTCTAATTTAGAATAATGTTTACAACATCAATAATGATACCTAAATAATTAAAAAAAGATAGAATTTTTCAAATATTTCTATAATCTTTTGTTGCTTATCTCATAAATATTAATAACAATTTCTCATATATTCCTGAAAAACGGCAGCTAATTTAAATAATATTTTATCGGTTTTTATTTTCGTTACTAAATACCGTTGTTGTAAAGATTGTAATCCATTAATTAAGTCTATGGAAGATAAATCTAAATCCTGTCTTAATTTTTCTCTGGATATAGGTTGATTAATTTTACTTAATGCTAAAATAATTTGCTGTTCTATTGGTGATAATCTATTAAATAAATAATTAAAGTGCGATCGCATCTTATTTGTTACCACAGGCAACATATCTGTAGTACTATTTTCTGCTAAAAACTCTGCCACATTACCATCAAAAACATCTTGAATTAAAATAGCAATATCTTGTAAATACATCGGATTACCTTCATATAAATTAATCAAACTTAACCAGCTATTCTCATCTTTTAATCCTGTATTTTTTAAAATATTAATCTTGTTTAAACCTGATAATTCTAAACTTTTAATTAGATATAATTCCTCATAGTGCATTTCCGCACATTGTTCTTGACTAATTAAAATTATATTACTGTGATGCTCAACTTCTGTAATCATTTTAAAAAAATTTTGATAATCTTTATATATATTTTGATATTGCCCTACTAATTCACCACTAGCAAAAATATTTTGTACATCATCAATAATAATTAAACATTTTTTATCTGATAAAACATCAAACAACAAAGTTAATTTATCATCTATATTTGCTGTGATTTTCTCTTGACAAGTAATTAATACATCCTTAACAAGTAAATCTAAAGATTTTGGGAATTTTAGACTTTTCCAAATAATTACTTCAAATTCCTTTAAATTTAAATCAACAAATCTTTTAACTAAAGTGCTTTTACCAATACCAGATAATCCTAAAACTGAAATTAAAGGAGTATTTTGATTTAATATCCAATTAGATAAATATTCTATCTCTTGTTTCCGTTCATAAAAACGAGTAATTTTAGGTGCTAAAGTTAAATCATATTTAGATTGTTTAATATTATCAATTTCATTACTTTGGGAATTTTGCGGCTGATTTGATGATGGATGATTAGAGCAAAAATTGATATTATTATTTTCAAAATTAATAATTTTATTAGTTGAATTT
>CAWUOF010000294.1:0-5857 GCA_963923765.1 uncultured bacterium
TTAAAGTTTTGTTAATTTTTTATGAAAATATAAAATTTTATGTTTAGTAAAAAACAATCATTAAAAAAGCGGTTTTTAAATTAACCAATTGGAAAAAAATTTTTAAATGCCGGTCAACTTTAACAGAAGTTAAATAGTACGGTACAATAAGATAAACCGATGCCAATGTACAAGTGACTAATTTTTCGATCCCATGACTGAAAACAAAACCTTAGCTAGTGATAAAAACCTAGAGGCGATGAAAAATTTCGCCGAAACCTATGCCAAGCGGACGGGCACTTTCTTCTGTGTTGATCCTGGTGTAACTGCTGTAGTAATTGAAGGACTAGCAAAGCACAAAGACGACTTGGGATCGCCCCTATGTCCTTGTCGCCATTACGAAGATAAAGAAGCCGAGGTCAAAGCTACCTATTGGAACTGTCCCTGCATTCCCATGCGGGAGCGGAAAGAATGTCATTGTATGCTATTCCTAACTCCAGACAATGATTTTGCTGGCGACAAGCAAGAAATCGATATGGAAACTATTCAAAAAATCAGAGAAAGTCTGAAACCTTAAAACCATGAATGATACATTGCCTCAAGAGTTTTGGACAGGAGTAGATCAGTTTAATCAAGGGCTGTTTTATGCCTGTCACGATACTTTAGAGGCTTTATGGATAGAAGCGGCCCAACCGCAAAAAACTTTTTATCAAGGCATCCTCCAGATTGCGGTAGCTCTTTATCACTTGGGCAATCACAACTGGCGGGGTGCGGCGATTTTATTGGGAGAAGGAATTAATCGGCTCAATTCCTACCAGCCAGACTATGGTGGAGTGGATATCACAGCCCTAATTACCAAGAGTCACCAGTTATTAATGGCCTTACATGAATCAGGGCCAGAAAATATCGAGGAGTTTGCAGCCCAATTAAAACTAGGGCAAGAAATTAGCGATAATGTTGCACTTATGCCGAGAATTTTATTAGTTTCTAACTGATTAAAAAATATATGATTGAAAATATCTCAATTTATGTAACTTTGTTAAAAAATCTGGATAGGATTTGAATAGGGGTGTAAACTATTTATAGAAACTATTACAGCCATACTTTTAAAAGTTTGGCTCGAAAACAGCTTTCGCGCAATAAAATCACACCAAAGATGATATCTGCTTTTGGAATACCGCGTTTAATTAGGTTTTCTCGGAGGGTAGCTTTAATGTTGCCCGCCACTTTAATTTTCGCGATCGCCTCCCCTGCCAACCCGCAAGCTGCCCCCAACAGCGAAGCAGGTCGTGTTCTGACCGTCCGCTCCGATATTCAAGAAGCTGATGCAAAAACTGGCATTGTCACCGCTCGCGGTAATGTTCAAATCAACTATCCATCCCGAGAAATTCAAGCCACTGCTGCCCAAGCTCAATACTTTAGCCGTGAACGTCGTATAGTTCTTAGTGGTGATGTTTATGTGTTACAACGTGGTAATACTATTCGGGGAGAAACTATCACCTATTTAATAGATCAAGGTATATTTGTCGCTACCCCCAAGGTTAATAGACAAGTAGAATCTGTTTATATAATTCCCGCAGAACAAAATAATCCAAATCAACCTCCAGCAACTTTGGGAAATCCTGGATTGTAATAAAAATGAAAAGTGAATGGTGAATATAGCTAAAAATTAAATAGCGATCAGGTAATTAATTAAAAATTAAAATTCTGAAAGCATATTAATCAATCTGAACTAATACCGTTCACTTTTACATATTTTTGGAATTAGCAAAAACAAATAGTCGCGCGACTCCTGAAAATTTGCCTGACTAAATAAAATGAAAATAATTTTAGAGAATATCCATAAATCATATAACAAGCGCGTGATTGTAAATCGGGTAAGCATATCCGTAGCTCAAGGTGAAGTAGTGGGATTATTGGGGCCAAATGGCGCAGGCAAAACCACTACATTTTATATAGCTACCGGTTTAGAAAAACCCGATCGAGGTAAAGTCTGGCTTGATCATATCGACATTACCGATATGCCTATGCACAAAAGAGCAAATATCGGCATAGGTTATTTAGCACAAGAAGCCAGTATATTTAGAAACCTTAGTGTTAGCGATAATATTTTACTAGTATTAGAACAAACCGATGTGCCCCGCCAAGAATGGGCAGCGAGGATGAATGAGCTACTGCAAGAATTTCGCCTGGAAAAAGTAGCAAAAACATTGGGAATAAGAGTTTCTGGGGGAGAAAGACGGCGCACCGAATTAGCAAGAGCTTTGGCATCAGGTAGAGAAGGGCCAAAATTTTTATTTTTAGATGAACCATTCGCCGGAGTAGATCCCCTAGCCGTATCAGAAATTCAACAAATTGTCGCTAGATTACGCGATCGAGGTATGGGTATTTTAATTACTGATCATAACGTCCGCGAAACCCTTGATATTACCGATCGAGCTTATATCATGCGCGACGGCCAAATTTTAGCCGCAGGCAGTCCAGAAGAACTTTACGAAAATCCCCTAGTACGGCAATATTATTTAGGGGAAAAGTTTCAGAGGTAATTCTATTAAAAATCTGTGGGAAAGCAAAAAAACAAAAAATCCTAAGTAAAATCAATTTACATATATATAGAAATATTGAATTTTTGCTGCTATTTGTAATTTCCCATTCTCAATTTCCTATTCCCCTCTATACCCAGCTATGCCCTATTCCTTGCTATAAATCTAAAATACCACAATGAGCTTAGACGTTTCCAAGATTAATAATAAAAATCCGGGTTTCCGTTTTAGCTGGTTATTTCCACGAATAACAGTAATGGATCGTTATATTGCTACCCAATTGATACCGCCATTTTTATTTGGAGTAGGAGCTTTTTCTTCTGTTGGAGTTAGCATCGGTTCCGGATTATTTCTAATGCGAAAATTGGCGGAGGCAAATTTACCTTGGGTAATCGCTGCTAAAGTATTTATTTTACAACTACCTTTATATATCGCCTACGCTTTACCCATATCTGTATTATTAGGAGCTTTACTAACTTATGGTAGACTTTCTAGTGATAGTGAAATTATAGCCCTGCGTAGTTGTGGAGTAAGTATTTATAGATTAGTAATGCCAGCTTTTATAGTTAGTTTAATAGTGACTGGCATTACATTTATATTTAATGAAGCAGTAGTACCTGCGGCTCAATACGAAGCGAGATTAACCCTCGATAGAGCCTTAAATGAAGATAGAAAAGACTTTCAAGATACTAATATTATAGTACCAGAATTTCGGGAAGTAAAACAAGAAAATGGGGAAAAAGTATCCGTTTTATCTCGGTTGTTTTATGCCGAGCAATTTGACGGAGAAAAGATGAAAAAATTAACTATTCTCGACCGTTCCCAAGCTGGATTAAATCAAATAGTCACATCAGAAAGTGCGCGATGGAATCAAAATGAAAATACCTGGGATTTTTTCCAAGGAACTATTTATTTAGTAGCGCCAGATGGGTCTTATCGTAATATTATGAGGTTCGATCGACAACAATTACAACTACCTCGCACCCCCTTAGATTTAGCCAGCAAAAATCGTGATTATGCTGAAATGAACATAGTGCAAGCCCAAGAACAATTAGAACTAATTCGCTTCAGTGGAGATGAAAAAAAAATCCGTAAATTAATGATTCGTATTCAGCAAAAATATGCTATTCCCTTTGCTTGCGTTGCCTTTGGTATAGTAGGCGCCGCCTTGGGTACAAGACCCCAACGCACCAGCAAAGCCACAGGCTTTGGAATATGCGTTTTAGTCATACTTGCATATTATTTATTAATGGTAGTTGGGGATGGGCTAGGCTTAAGCAATGTTCTTTCTCCCTGGATGTCCGCTTGGCTGCCAACCCTAACCGGTCTGGGTATCGGCGTATTATTATTAGTGCGAGCTAGATAATTAGCTAATATATAGTTATAATAGGAATAGGGAAGAGGTAATAAGGAATAAACACAAAAAAATTACTGAGTCTAGGCTGAATTATTAATTTTTGTCCTAAACTTTCTGGCAACTGCCATAACTTCCACAATATGAAATTTGTTGAAATAATCAAAAAAATCATCTAAAACTTCTATTACCTGTTCTTTTTGCTTTTAACAGAAAATTATTATCTATTCATTTCGTAGCAGCTAATAGCTGCATTAAAGCCATGTTACCGCCTCGTCAGTCCAAATCATTAATGCGCTCTTTACAAAAATTTACTTACTCAATACTCCAACCTAAAGTATGGATACCTACTAGCATTTGTGTGGCAGTAATATTATTTTTATGGGAATATATAGATAATCCAGATTTTATGATTAGCATTTTGTCACAAGATGATATGAGCGCGATCGAAACTTCTCAGGAAAAAACAGATCCTAATCCCCAGGAATCTCCTGAACAAATAGCTAATAACCCAAATAACTCTACACCCTCACCATCAAAAAATACTGGAAATACCTTAGTAAATTTCGGTACACAAACAGCCAATTTTCTCACTAACAACAATACAAAACTAAACCCATCATTAGTACAAGGATTAATTAATCCTTCAGAAACTAATAATAAAACTCAAACCAACCCAGCCGAGGTTAATCTATTCTTAGATGCATTCAGTAATAGCACAGAATTACAATTATTAAATAATAATACTGTAAACAACAATAAACAGTCAAATAATGAAAATCTGGCCTTGAATTTATTAACAGATAATAGTAGTCGTACATCTCTAATTAAATCTTTGACATCCCTGAGACAAGACAATAATTCTACCCCAGAAAATCCCCTACAAGCAGCCTTATCTACTGCCCAATTAACAAATATTTTAAACTCTAATATTATCGACAAACAAAATTTAACTAATTTAACTAATTCCGACCCAAAAAATCCTGCTAATACAGATAAAAAATTAACTGCTGATCTATCCCTTTTACTAACAGGACAGTCAGTTAATACCTCAACAGTAGATGAATTACTTACCCCAGCAGGTAAAGCTAATCCTTTATTAAGGCAATCATCTCCAACAGCTTCCCCACTATCTCCCAATTTACCCAGCGCCAGCAGTATTAATAATACACCGAATATATCTATTGATGCTAGTTCTGAGGCAGACAAAATTACACCAAAGTTACCCGGTCTAAATATGCCTCAGTCTTCAGGAATTTCTAATTCTGGTAATTATAATCAATATACCGTTATTAGTACTCCTGGTACTAATTCTTATAACTATTTAATTCAGGGTACACAACAATCTGTAACTATGCCTTTGGCACCTCCTGTGCAATCCATAATCCCCTCAAATACTAATGTTAATACTATTCCCAGTACATCTTTACCTAGTCAAAATTCTCCATCCAGAAAAGGATTTTCTAACTTGAATACAAATAATAGTAATAATAATTCTTCTAATAATCAATTGCCACAGTTACAACCGGGATTAGTCCCTAACTCGCTCAATTCTAATGGACAAAATAATCAAAATAACCAAACTAACAATACTTATTATATTCCTAATAATATCAATAATGGATTTCAATCAAATCAAGTGATACCTAATCAAAATTTACAGGTTTCGCCCTTGTCGGTTCCTAATAGTATTCCAGGGCAATATATTGGTGGTGGTCAAATTAATACTTTTTCAAATCCTGGGACTCGTTAAGGGCTGGTATTATTGGGTTTATAGCTACCCTGAAATTGTAGAAATTTGTCACTACCAAAAAGATTTTCTCTATAATTCGGTATGCCCGAAATTTTTAGGTTTGCCTAAAACCAAAATAATAAAAAAAATTATAATATAAAAATTGATTTTCAAACCTAATAATTTTATTAAAAGGCGTTGCTGAATTAGGGGATGATATGAGAGAATGTGAATAATAAAAAAAGAACG
>CAWUOF010000295.1:0-5857 GCA_963923765.1 uncultured bacterium
AAGCCACTGTAGAAGCGGTGGTAACTCAAGAAGTTAAAACAACTTTAGTGTGAATAGACGTCCTTATACAGTTGTGTTAATTGTGCCTACAGGAATTGGGGCGGCGATCGGCGGATATGCTGGAGATGCCCTACCTGTAGCTAAGGCGATCGCGTCGATATGCGATCGCCTCATCACTCATCCTAATGTTCTTAACGGTGCCCAACTATATTGGCCCAGCAATAACACTTTTTATGTAGAAGGCTACGCCCTAGATAAATTTGCCGCCGGCTGTTGGGGACTAAGACCAGTTCATCAAAATCGCGTCGGCTTAATTTTAGATCAAGGCATAGAATCAGATTTAAGGTTGCGTCACTTACAAGCAGCAGAAGCCATCCGAGCTACTTTAGGATTAAAAATAACTGATTATCTAATTACCGATGCACCTTTAAATGTAGAGTTACGAAAATCTCCAGCAGGGGCTAGTTGGGGAACGATCGGCAACCCCGATAGTTTATTACGGGCAGGAGAAAAACTCATCAAACAAGCCCAGGTAGAAGCGATCGCCGTTGTTGCCCGGTTCCCCGATGATAGCGGCTCCCAAGCCCTAGAAAATTATCGTCACGGGCAAGGCGTCGATCCCCTAGCAGGGGCAGAAGCAGTAATTAGTCATCTGTTAGTAAGAAACTTTAAAATTCCCTGCGCCCATGCCCCAGCCCTGACACCCCTACCGATCGACCCAAACTTGTCCCCTCGTTCTGCTGCCGAAGAATTGGGTTACACCTTCTTACCCTGCATTCTTGTCGGCTTAAGTCGTGCCCCCCAATTTATCCTTAACACAGAAATATCCGCACAAAATCCCCCATTACCCCAAGATATCTGGGCAAATCAAATAGATGCCTTAATAATTCCAGAAACAGCTTGCGGCGGTAGTGCAACAATGAGTTTAAGTAAGTTACCATTAAAAATTATCACCGTCAGAGACAACCAAACAGTGATGCAAGTAACACCAGAAACACTGGGAATGAAAGCATTGCGAGTAAACTCTTATTTAGAAGCATTAGGAATTTTAGTAACCGATCGGGCTGGAATTAGTCACGATGCCCTGAAACCCAATCTATCCTTAATCAATAATTTAAATTAAACTTGTGACCGAAAAACTCCCTGAAAATCCCGATATAGAACCCCTAACCCGTACCCAAGTTTTGGTAGCAATGGGGGTAACAGCCGTAGTTTTGCTCATAGGCGCTAAAATATGGATGAATTTTAGCGACATTATCCTATTACCGATTAAATGGACAGGTACAACCATTCCTTTAGGAATAGGCATCGGATTGGCCATTACTGCTGCGAGTTCTTTAATATATCGATTGTGGCCAGCTTATCGTTTTAGTGCCGATTTTTATTTAGCTTTAGTCCTAAAACCCTTATTATGGCCAGATTTAATCTGGTTGGGTTTGTTGCCCGGTTTAAGTGAAGAATTGCTATTTCGCGGTGTGATGCTATCTTGGCTAGGCTTCAATATGACAGGGGTGACAGTTTCTAGTATTTGCTTTGGTATTTTGCACCTAAGTGGCTGGCAACAATGGCCTTATGCTGTCTGGGCAACTACTGTGGGGTTGCTCTTAGGATATAGTGCTATAGAAACTAATAATTTGCTAGTGCCAATTATCGCTCATATTGTTACTAATATAGTTTCTAGTTTGATTTGGAAAATAGAACATAAAAATGATATATAATTGGGGAAATTTATAAAATAAAATTATATTTCTAGGTTGTGGTCAAAACTATCTATACCACAAAAACCATAAAAATATACAGGCAATACAAAATAATTAAATGGTTGATTTTGTATCACCTAATTTGGCTATAAGTCATCAACACTTTAGGATAGCGATAACGATATGGGCAAAAAGTTATTTTGGTTTTTAGTGCTATTTATCGTTACCTTATTAGGTGTATTGGGATTTTGGCTAATATCAGATGAATATACAAAATTACCATTTTCTTTATCAAAAATTGCTCAAATCGAACCTTGGTCAGTACGAGTTGGTTTACGAGTTGCTACAGTTCGGGCTAAAATTCCAACAGTGAATCGAGTTGTAATTGTCCCTGATGCAGCAACTTTTTTAGAGGCAATACAACAATGGAGTTTACAAGGAAATTGGCCGATTTTAATAGATGATAAAAAATATACACCCATGTTTATTAAGCGATTTCAACCTGGGGAGGTAATTCGCTTACCTGCAACTAAAAAACCATTGCCAACAGGGGAAAAATTACGGGAAATAATGCAAAATTCTGTAGCAAAAGCTTGGAATGCTACTGATGTTATTTCTTTGCAAAAAAAATGGCAGGAACTTGGGTGGGAACCGCCAGGAGTTGCTATTACTTGGGAAAAAGATAATGCATGGCCAGCAGCAGTAGCTTTAGCTGCCGCTCGTGGACAGCCTTTAGCTTTTCTGGAGGGTAATTTTGGCGCTGCTAATGATAGTTTAAATCGGGAACAGTGGGGGAAATTGCAAAAATATGTACAAGAAGTTGTCGAAAAAACTGGTTATGCTTATGATAAACTTGGGGATGCGATCGATACAGTTACTATCGTTCGGCAAATGGCTGTTAAATATCAGTCTTTAAAGTTAACTCCAGAAGATTTAGCAGTAACAGATGGTTTAGCTCGTCATCCCAATGGCGATCGCTGGGCAGTAGTAGGGTGGATATATGGTAATGTCGATCGGGCTGTTTATCAGGCTATGTGTGCTATTTTCCTTGACCAGCAAAAAGCTTTTCTCTTTGATACTTATCCTGATAGCGGTTCCTGGCAAGAATATTTAATGAATGAAGCTGCTAGTCAGCTAGAAAGTAACGGTATATCTGTAGAATTTATTGATGGTTCTAAAGGGTTAGTTATTAATTGGCAAAATTTAACTCCTGCTGAATGGATTTTTGATTTAATATTTGTTAATTCTAAAGGTAATAAAGGGGATTTTAATGCTACTAATGGGGTTTTAACTGTTAAAGATATTCCGGAATTACAATTTCCAGCCGCAATTCATTTTATTCATAGTTGGTCTGCTACTACTCCAGATGATATAAATACTATTGCAGGAAAATGGTTAGAAAATGGCGCTTATATTTATGTTGGTAGTGTTCACGAACCCTATTTAAAAGCCTTTGTGCCACCAAAAATCATGGTAAAAAATTTGCTGAAATATACTCCTTTTTTAATTTCTGCTCGTCATTTAGAATCACCTCCCTGGAAAATTACTACTATTGGGGATCCGTTAATGATTGTTGCTCCACCCAGGCAAAGAATTACATCAAAATAATTAATTTATTTCATAATATGAGTTTAACGGAGGCGATCGAGCATAGTTTTTTAAAATCAGAAAATCAATATTGGGCCAAAATTGAGCTACCTAGATTAGCCAACCAAATCAGTATAATTTTGGTATAATTACGGATAATTAAACCACCAAATACCAGGGGGATAGGGACAAATTACTACAAAAAATTAATATAGTGTTGCATCTTTAGAAAATCGGCTAATATATCCTTAAGATTATAATTAGGTAGATATACAGGTACAGGAAAGCGTTATGTCTGGTGGTAAAACTGAAAACCTCTCTCTTTCAGACAGAGAATTACAAGTAATTGGATTAGTGGCGGATGGCTTAACTAACCAAGAAATAGCTGAAAAACTGGAAATTAGTAAGCGTACCGTCGATAATCACATTAGCAATATACTCAACAAAACTCAAACTGAAAACCGCGTAGCTTTGGTACGCTGGGCTTTACAGTGGGGTAAAGTGTGTCTAAATGATGTGAATTGCTGCCCCTTACCCATTAACCCCGATAATTCAGATCATAGTGATAATAATCATAATGATCAGGCAATTTCCTAGTTGAAAGGAAGGCAAGGTAAATGGCTGGAGAAAACTAAATGAGAAATGAAATACAATTTCTAGCAATGCCCTTAGCAGGGTATCGAGAAATAGCAGCTATTTTACGTCAAGTGGAAGGCGTCCAAACAGGTTTGCTAGAGCAAAAATCGCAAAAATTTGATTATTATCAAAGCCAAATAGGGGGTGTATGGATCGAATATGCTGATAATATTTCCCCCTTACATAAGCAAAGGCTAGAAGAAATTTTGACTTATTATAGCGATCGCTTCGGCCCTTGGCAAACTATAAATTAATTCCCTCTTGGTGTTTTCCTGAATCAAAATATACTCAGGAAAAATCATTATATCTGCAATTTTGCTAAAAATCGATCGCTGAGTTGGCGATCGTTTTTTTTATACCTATTTTAAGTAGTCAATATAATATAATTATCATCTTAAATATATATCTATTACAAACTGTTGTCGCCCTTTATCCGCCAATGATACAAAAATTATACATATCTACACCAACAATTTTTTTTTTACTATCTAGGGGAAATACATCATTATGATAAATTAAATTTAAACTTCTCCATAAAACTACAACTAGCAAGAAAAGCTTATATTTTTTATATGGTTTATATTGTTAAATTGAGCATAGCAAAACCCAACCCTACCTTTATAACTAATCATATAATAAATAAATTATCTATACTTATCAAAATTCCTAATTAGAGTCTTTTAAAATTATCCCAAAAATACTAGGATAAATAAGTAATCTTTACTTTTGTAATGACTATGAACCCTGCCCTTACTCAAAAATCTATCAACCCGGCTTTAAGTCAATTTGGCGCTCAAATGTCCCACCTTAGCGGCGTGCGGGCAATTATGAAAGATATTATTGAAACATTGCGAGCCAGCAAGGGTCAAGAATTTATTAACTTAAGTGCTGGAAACCCAGTAATACTGCCCCAAGTAGAAGCATTGTGGCGGAGATATACTGAAGAATTACTTGCTAGTCCCGAATATGGCGAGGTTGTTTGCCGCTACGGATCATCCCAAGGCTATCAGCCCTTAATTGATACAGTAGTAAAAGATTTTAATCAGCGTTATGGCTTAAATCTAAGCGATCGCAATATTCTAATTACTCCTGGTAGTCAAATTATCTACTTTTATGCTGCCAATGCCTTTGGCGGCTACACTCCCAGTGGCGAATTGAAAAAAATTATTTTACCCCTCAGCCCGGAATACACTGGCTATAAAAATGTTAGTTTAGCCCCCGAAGGTTTAATCGCTTATAAACCTAATTTAGACATAGATGCCAACAATCATCGCTTTAAATATCGCCCTGATTTTAGTCAGTTATCCTTGGGGGAAAATGTTGGCTGTGTTATCTTTTCTCGTCCTTGTAATCCTACTGGTAATGTCCTCACCGCCGAAGAAGTTCAAAAAATTGCCGCCCTTGCTGAACCCTACGAGATTCCTGTATTAGTTGATTCCGCCTACGCCCCGCCTTTTCCCGCCCTTAATTATACAGAAATGACTCCTCTATTTGGCGGTAATATTATTCACTGTATGAGTTTATCAAAAGCCGGTTTACCAGGGGAAAGAATAGGTATAGCGATCGGCGATGAAAAAGTAATACAAGTACTAGAATCTTTCCAAACAAATATGTGTATTCACTCCTCCCGCTACGGGCAAGCTATTGCTGCTAAAGCTATTGCCTCTGGAGAACTTGCAGATGTTTCTACTAGCGTAATTCGCCCCTATTATCAAGGCAAATTTACTGTCGTTGAAAATACCTTAGATACAGCAATGGCTAAAAATTTACCTTGGTTTTTACATCGCGGTGAAGGCGCAATTTTTGCTTGGTTATGGTTAAAAGATTTACCTATTACCGATTGGGAATTTTACCAAAAATTAAAACAAGTAGGTGTAATTGTAGTACCCGGTAGTTCTTTCTTCCCCGGCTTACAAGCTGTCTCTTATACACAT
>CAWUOF010000296.1:0-5844 GCA_963923765.1 uncultured bacterium
GATTTTGTCAGTGATCGCTTTTTCGGCTCATCATCCTATAATTCAGCAACGCCCAAATTCATATCAATGATGAAACTTATGATATAGCATAGCAGTGATAGGTTGACCGCCTTTTAAATGTCGTTCCACTACTGCTGGTACTTCTTCAGGATTAACATTACTATACCATATTTGTTCTGGTAATACTAACACCATCGGACCATTACCACATTGTCCTAAACAACTACTAGCTTCTATTTCTACTCCAGTCACAGGATGCGATCGCAACTCAGCTAATACTTTATCTCCACCTTGTTTTTTGCAACTGCGATTTTGACAAACCAGTACCTTTCTAATACATTCTGTGTTTTCCATAATATTTGTAGGGCGGGCAATAACCGCCCATAAAACTATGATAAACTTATAATAAATAACTACGAATCGATCGCCAGTCCCTTTGTCGCTAACCACTCTTGATTATACAACCGTGACTGATAACGAGAACCGCCATCACAAAGCACAGTCACAATAGTATGACCTGGCCCCATTTCCTTAGCTAAAGCCACAGCAGCGCCAACATTAATACCTACAGACCCCCCCATAAATAACCCATCTTTTCGTAACAGTTGATAAACCACTCGGATAACTTCAGTATCATTAATTTGGATAGCATCATCCACAGGAACATTTTCCATATTGGCAGTAATGCGACTGGTACCAATTCCCTCAGTAATTGAACTACCTTCAATCTTAATTTCCCCAGTTTTGAAGTAACTATAAAGACCACTACCCATCGGATCGGCTAAGATAGTTTTAATCGCGGGATTTTTTGATTTCAAAAACATTGATACACCAGCAAAGGTTCCGCCGGTACCAGTTGCAGCTACCCAAGCATCAACTTTACCATCAGTTTGTTGCCAAATTTCCGGGCCGGTTGTTTCGTAATGTGCTAAACGATTAGCTAAATTATCAAATTGATTTGCCCAGATAGCATTTTCCATTTCTGCGGCAATTCTACCCGATAATTTTACATAGTTATTAGGATCTTTATAGGGTACTGCGGGAACTGTGCGTACTTCTGCCCCCAGGGTTCTTAAAGCATCGATTTTTTCTTGGGATTGAGTATTGGGAATAACTATTAAACATTTATAACCCCTGGCGTTACAAATATGTGCTAAACCGATTCCTGTATTACCTGCGGTTCCTTCTACAACTGTACCGCCAGGTTTTAGTAAACCTTTTTCTTCGGCATCTTTAATGATATAAAGTGCTGCCCGATCTTTGACTGACCCACCAGGGTTAAGAAATTCTGCTTTGCCTAAAATTTCGCAGCCAGTCTCATCGCTAAAACTATTTAGCCTTATCAGTGGTGTATTGCCGATCGTACCTACAAAACCATTTTTAATGTCCATAAAATCCCAATCCTAGCAATAAAAAAAAGTTTACTGGTTCAGGTTTATATTTTATCTGTTTATGGTACTCAGTCGATCGGCTAAAAAAATAATAGATATCTTGTTAAAATTAGGAGAATTAAAAAAGGCAATAGTGGTAATTTGCCATTATTTTTTTACCCTAATAGATTTGTTGGGAATTTTTTTAAAGACAAACATTAAGGCTAAGACAACGCAGCTTAGGAGATGGTTTTTATCTGGTAATTGGCTGGTAATTGGTTATCTAGCAATTGGTATAATTGGCTGGTGAATTATATAAAAAATAGCGAAAACTATTTGATTTTTCGCTAAATATAATTAATTTTTAAATATAAAAACTATTAAGGAATGGGAAGCGATCGCAACAGTCGATCGATTATAGTTTTAGCTTTTTTACCCCCAACAGGTATTAGACGATGGGAAAGTACATGAGGGGCGACAAATTTGATATCATCAGGAGTAGCATAATCTCTCCCAGCCAGAAAAGCTAAGGCTTGAGTAGCTTTTTGCAAGGCAACGGTACCGCGAGGACTGACACCCAGGCTAATTTCTTCATCTGTACGAGTAGCCCGCACTAGGTTAATAATATACTGCTGCAAAGATATTTCTATTTTTACCTGAGCGCTTAGACGACGTAAATTTTCTAGGTCTTCTAATGTTAGGCAAGGTTGTAGTTCTTCTATGGCAAGATTTTCTAAATGTAGTTGTAGCATTTCTAGTTCTTCTGCCTCTGTTGGATATCCCAAGGATAGGGATAGGGTAAAACGATCCATTTGGGCTTCTGGCAGGGGAAATGTACCTTGATATTCGATCGGGTTTTGAGTTGCTATCACAAAAAATGGGTGAGGAACCGAACGAGTAACACCAAATTCTGTAACTTGGCGTTCTTCCATTGCTTCTAGTAAAGCTGCTTGGGTGCGGGGTTGGGCGCGGTTAATTTCATCTACTAGTAAAACATTAGCAAAAATCGGACCTGGTAAAAATTCAAATTCACGGGTACCTGGATGCCAAATATTAGTACCTGTGATGTCGGGAGGTAATAAGTCTGGGGTACATTGAATGCGTTGAAATTTACCGTCGATCGATTTGGCTAGAGATTTAGCTAGAAGGGTTTTTCCTACTCCTGGAACGTCTTCTAATAAGGCATGGCCTCCAGATAATAGGGCTACTAGTACTAATCTAATAGCATCTGTTTTACCGACTATGGTACGGCCTAGATTATAGTTAAGCTGTTCGAGATTTTGTCTCATTTTGGCTAACAATTTGGCTAACAATTAATAAACTATAGTTAATGGTTAATCATTAACTATTAATAGGTTATTTGCGAGATATCTCTTATTTTTGTAAACAATAGGTTTCCTTTGTTTATCATATTTAATCTTGTAGGATAAATTTTTATATGATAACCCTTTTATTTACACAAGTGAGATAATTTCTATTTTTTTGTTATGACCAATTATACATCTATTAATATTTTTCTGGCTATGGTGCAGTCGGTTTGAATTTGTGCTTTTAGTTCGTTTAAGGAGGGAAATTTTTGTTCCGATCGCAAAAATTTTGCTAAAGTAACAGTGAGATTTTGCCCATATAAATCTCCCGACCAGTCTAGTAAATGTATTTCTACACTGGAAAAAATGCCGCCTACTGTGGGGCGATAGCCAATATTCATTACTCCTAATATGGGTTCTGCTTTCAAATTGGCGGGAAAATTTACCCACACGGCATAAACTCCAAATCCAGGTAAGAATTTATTCACAGGTAATTGCAAGTTAGCTGTTGGAAATCCTATAGTTCTACCTAATTGCTGACCTTTTATTACTGTTCCTTGTAGGATATAGGGTCGCCCTAATAATAGGTTAACTTGTTCTATATCACCATCATGCAAGGCTTGACGAATTTTGGAACTGCTAATTCTTTCCGTGTCGTTTTTTTGTAGCCCTGTGATGTTTACATCTATGCCGTAGCTGGCGGCGATTAACTTCAAATCTAATACTGTTCCTGTTCTGTGTCTACCAAAACGAAAATCTTCCCCTACACTAATGCGTTTTGCTTGTATTTTTTTTACTAAAATTTCTGCGACAAATTCTTGTGGGGTAAGTTCTGCCATATATCTATCAAATGGTAATAATACCATTTGTTTGATGCCTAGCGATCGCAACTGATTAGCTTTTTCTTCTGGTGGTGTTAGCAAGCTTTTTTGCTGACCAGAAAAAAATTCTTGTGGATGGGGATTAAATGTTACTACTGTTGGATAGGGAGAAGCGGCGGGTTTTCCCTGATTAGTTTTTTGTAACTTTTCTTTTGCCTTACCTATCAAATAGTTACTGGAAATTATTTTTGATTCAGACGAAAAACCGCAGGCTGCATTACCACTACTTGGCAGTATTGTTTTTCCCTGCGGTGTAACGTTTAAATCTTGACTTATATGGTCATTTCCTAAAATTTGCTGCAAAACTTTTCGATGGCCTCTATGTACACCGTCAAAGTTACCCAAGGCAACAAAAGTTGGAGTTATTACATTCGTTAAAGAAGATGTTACCCACACGCTTTATTTTTTGATATATAGGGGTGATTTGCCAAAGTATTATGCAGAAATTTTCTTTTCTGAATTTGATTCTGAAATGGTAGAAGGTGCAGCTATTAAATCTATAGATAGTCCTTCTTTGGCTAATAGACTATTGGGAAATGCTGCTGCTACTTGTTTAGCCACTTCATCTAAAAATTGATCATTGTGCAGGGGATCGTGATGGAAAATTACTAATTTTTTCACGTTGGCTGCGTTGGCTACTTTTACTGCTTCTTGCCAGGTTGAGTGTCCCCAACCAATTTTTGGCGATTTTGGCGAGTTATATTCCTCGTCTGTATAAGTAGCATCGTAAATCATTACATCGGCATTTTTGGCCAGTTTTAGTACATTTTCATCCAAGCGATCTGGATAATGTTCTGTATCTGTAATATAAGCTGCTGCGTACCCTTGCCAGTTAACTCGGTAGCCTACGGCTTCACCGGGATGATTTAGTAGTGCTGTTTCTACTGTCATATCACCGATTTCCAGAGTTTTACCTATATCAATATCACAAAATTCCAGTTGTGCTGCCATAATTTGTAATGGCACTGGAAAGTTAGGATGCAGCATTTGATCATTTAGCCTTTGTTCAATGGTCGAACCATTGGGGGCGATCGCTCCGTGAATATAAAATCTATTACCTTTTATAAAGGCAGGCACAAAAAAAGGAAATCCCTGTATGTGGTCCCAGTGCGAATGGGTAAAAAACATATATGCTTCTACAGGCATTTGGGATAGCAGAGATTGTCCCAATACTCTTAAGCCTGTACCCCCATCAAATATTAGGCGTTTACCACCTACTCGCATTTCTATGCAGGGGGTGTTACCACCATAACCTACCGTTTGGGCACCTGGACAGGCAATGCTTCCTCTAACGCCCCAAAAGTGAACTGTAAATTGGTTGTGTATGCTAGACATGGATGTTGACCGCAGGATGTTCTAGGCTATTGTTTGGCAAGATTCTATACCTCTGTAAAGTCTATTCCATTAAATCCAATTTCTGTAATTTTGACACGCTTTGGCCTCCAAATTCGAGAATCTTTTAAGACCTGACAGACTTAATATCCTGATTACTCAGGTTCCCCAACTTGCTTATAGCTCAAAAAGCGTGTTGATATCGGGCGTTGAGATGTTTAGCACGGGCGTGTTCAACACCAGCTTTCCCTAAGTCTTGTTCTACCATTATCCACTATTTTATTTCTAATTTTTACTTTTTTGCCTAAATTCATTAGGATTATTTTTACTGAAAATCTCCCTACCTTTACCGCAAGATTATCTATTTTTATGCATTAAATTACTCCAGTTTGTATCATGGATTATGATGGTCAATTCTCCTCGCATTGGACATTTTACTTAATTTTCCAATATATCTATACTAGAATATGCCTATATATTCAGTCAAGTCAAAAATTTAAATTTATATACTGGTAATATTTGCGGCGCAATGGGTAAAAATTATATTACCCAACATGGAAAATAATTATACATCCACAAAATATCACTGTAACTTACTTTCATTTTTCATCTAACTATACTGATGTTTCCGCTTTGTCTCCTATATGCAGCCATGTCAGATATTATTTATAATAATACTTCTAATCTATCGGCCATCATTCCTTAAAAATTAATATTTTTTATTTTAATCATCACTAAATATATATAAATTCAATTATCCCATGACAAGAAACCATTATATTTTCCTGGTATTTTTGTAACTAATGGTAGTAATTATTTCTAATATTACATTCTGGTATATTTCCTCCAATTTATATGGTTAATATTATTTTCTAATAAGTTAAACAGGAAAAATAATATAAAAAATAAAATCTGTCTCTTATACACATCTCCGAGCCCACGAGACCTCTCTAC